>JAJRTI010000071.1 GCA_024278415.1 Planctomycetota bacterium
ATGAAGACGTTGCGCGGCGCTTTGCCGGTCCAGATGGCGAGGTGAGCCTTCGTCGCCGCGGCCACCGTCACCCTGATCGCGCGTGGGGAGTACGCCGCGCCGATAGAGACCTTGGCGTCGGACAGGAATAGCACCTTCGGGCCTTGCTTGAGGCTTGTGGCCTCCACAACGAAAAAGCTCGCCGCGCCGCGCGGCTTCGCCGGGGCCGCGTGCAGACAAGGCGACGCTAGCGCGGCGACCGCGAGCGCGACTGCTGAGAGGGACGAGCGTGTAGCGATCATCGGTAGGGTCTCCGTTCCGTTGGCATCCCACGAAGCAGCGGCTGGCCTCACCGGCCGAAGCACGTGGCCGCGATGACCAGGAGGGCGAGCAGCAGCAGCGACCACACCGTGAGCGTCACGAGTTGGCCGCCAGAGAACCCCATCGCGGTGCGAATGGCCTCCATGCCCTTCTTGTCCAGCTTGCCCTCGCGCTCCTCCGCGACCACTTGCAGCGCGGCCGGCGCGTCGTCCTCGCGCACGCACACCCAGAAACAGCCTTGGCGCTCCTCGTGCGGCTCCGACTCGGCCTCGATGCTACTGGAGTCGAGGTACGAGACGATGTACTCCGCCTCCGCGAGATTGAATGCGAAGTAGATGGGCGCCCAGCCGTCGCATTCGTCGTCCACGGGATTTGGCGAAATGGGCATATCGGTTGACATCGGCGGCTTGGGTCGGAACAATCAAGCGACGGCACACGCACAAGGAGTCGCCTCATGGCTGCACTGAGTTTAGCTTCTCGCGGCAAGGAATCAATGCTGTTCCGCGTTTTTGGGATTGCTGTGCTCCTGGTGCTGTGTGTGATCCTCGCCATGGGCCTGCGCGCGGGGCGCGTTCGCACCGAGCAAAAGGCCATCAGTCTCATCGAAAAAGCGCTGTGGCTCTATCGGCTTGAATATGGGGCATTCCCCGCGCCCGGCCAGGAGCAGGCCGCGCTCCAAGCCCATGCGGGCAACCCGTACTTCGACCAGTTCCAACGGCGATGGCCGGAGCGGGCGGGCCTCCGCGACCACTGGGGCCGGCCGCTCGTGATCCGGCCCGGCAAGCACAATCCCCGGCTCCTCGACATCTATTCCGTGGGTCCGAACGGCCGCGACGAGGCCGGCGACGGGGACGATATCAAGAACTGGCTGAGTGGCCCAAGCAACTAACATCCAAGATGACGGCTGTGCCCACGCGTCTTATCTCATTCTGGGCGGAACGAAGTGAAGCGGGGCATCTTGCCCTGCCTGCGTCTACTTGAGTTGGCCAAGAATGCGGGCCAGAATCACCCCATCCCCGCGGCCTTCTTCGCTTCTTGCCACGCGTACAGCGCCATGGTCCAGTTCGCGTTCTTGAGGATGTGCTTGGTGAAGTGGTATGCGTAGTACGGCCGGAAGTAGAGCCGGCGTTGTGCGACGCGCACCCAGCGCTCCAGGTCCGCCCGGGATTCCGTCCACGGCAACTTGACCCAAGGCACCTCGCCGGTATCTGGGCGCCAGTCGCCGATCATGGTGCCCGCCTCCTTGACCTCATCGTACACCGGCGTCGCGGGGTACGGCCGAAACACGCCGAAGTTCGCGGTCGTGGGCCGAATGCGGCAGATGAAGTCGATGGTCTCTTGGATCGTCTCCGGCGTCTCGCCCGGGTAGCCGAAGAACCACGACGTGTGGCTGTTGATGCCGGCTTCCTTGGTGATGCGGTTGGCGCGCTCGTTGTCTTCGACAGTTGTGCCCTTGCCCATGAGGTCGAGCATGCGCTGGCTGCCCGACTCCGTGCCGTAGCTGATCTGGTAGACGCCCGCCCCCTTCATGAGCGCCAGCAGCTCCGGGTCGACAGCGTTCACCCGGCTCTTGATGACGATCTGAAGTTTCATGCCTTCCTGGATGATCGCCTCCAAGATCGCGGCCGCGTGCTTGCGATCGAGGGTGAAATTGTCGTCCACGAACTCCACGTGGCGAATGCCGCGCGCGTAGATGGCCGCCAGCTCTTCCATGACGTTCTCACGCGATCGCTTGCGGTACGAGCGGCTCGTGTTGTAGCAGAACTTGCAGCCGAACGGGCACCCGCGGGTCGTGGTGATCGTGTCCGTGGGCCGCTCACGCACGAGCAGCGTGTAGTAGCGCTTGGTGTCGTACGCGTCGGCGATGAGATCGCGCGCGGGGAACGGGAACGCGTCCGCGTCGCGCTTGGGGGGTGCGGTGTCGTTGTGCTTCAGCTCCCCCCCCTCCCGCCACGACAATCCCGGCACGTCGGGGGGCGACATCCGGCCGGCCAGCACTTGGCACAGGCTCACGAGCGCGTCCTCGCCCTCGCCGCGGATCACGTAGTCCACGCCGGGGAAGCCTTCCAGCGCCCACTCCGGCCAAGCCGACGCGGTGGGCCCGCCCAGCACGACCGCGGTATGCGGCCGCGCCTCGTGAATCGCGGCCGTGATCGCGTGCACTTGCGGCGCGGTCTCCGCGAGCAACGGCATGCCGACAAGATCGGGCGCGGCGTCGCACGTGCGAGCAAGGATATCCGCGTCGCTGAGGCCGAACGCGTTCGCGTCCATGACTTGCACATCCACGCGGGCCTCGCGGAGCGCGGCCGCGAGGTAGAGCAGGTTGAGCGGCGGGTAACACTTCTGCCGCACCTCGTGCATGTGCAAGTCGCGGGGATTGATGAGGAGAACCTTCATGTCCCGGCCTTGTCCTCTCCAGGGGAGCCCTCGCCCGCAGCCCCGCGGCTTCGGCTACCCCTCTCGCCCGGGCGCTGAGCCCGCCACCCCGCGCCTTCGCCTACCGGCTGCTTCTCGGCCAGGCATCGCAAGAACTTGGGCACCAGCGGTGCGCCAATGATCGCGGGAAACACGTACTCCGTCGCCGAGAGCAGCAGCCCGGCGGTGAGCGCCTGCTCCGGCGTGCCGAACCCGTAACGCGGGAGCAAGTAGACCATGGCCATCTCGCGCAGTCCAATGCCCGACCACGCGGCGGGGATGTTGCTGAAGATAATCACGAGCGGCACGAAGACCATGATCTTGTGGAACGGCACGACCGGGTCGAACCCAACCGCACGGCACACGATGTAGCACGTGATGAGTTCCGTGGCCTGGAAGACAACGCTGTAGACGAAGAGGAACACCTGCCGCCACGGCCCAATAAGTTCGAACGCGCTCAACAAGTCCGTGAGCAGTTTGTGGAGCTTGCCGTGGACGCGCTTGGCGAGCGCATACACGAGGCCGCGGCACTTCCACGCCACGATCGGCCCCACCACGAACGCGAGCGGGAATAGGCCCGCGTGCACGGGCAACCGCGCGTCGGTGAACGGCAGCGGCACGCGAATGAACACGTCCTCGCCAAAAAACGGGATGCCCAGGAAGAGAAAGAAGAGCACGCCCCAGAAGTTGAAGAGCTTGTCCAGCACCAGCGAACTCGCGCCCTTGACGAACGGGAAGCCGTGCTGCTTCTGGAGGTACAGCGGCTTGACCAACTCGCCGCTCTTGGACGGCGCGGAGAATCGGATCGGCCCGGCGCCGAGCCGCACGAACACCGACTCGCCGAAACTCAGATCGCTGCCCATGTAGTTTACGACGCGGCGCCACTTGTCTGCACCGAGGATCGTATTCGCCAAGCACGAGAACAGCGTGGCCAGCGCGACGAGCCGCATATCCACCGTGCCCAGCACATGCGCCACGTCACGCAGTCCGGTCTTGGCGAGCAGGAACCAGAGCAGCCCAGCCGCCACCCCGTACGGGGCCGCACGGCGCAGCCAACTCGGCACGCCCGCGCGCTTGGGAGCATCGTCGGTTCGCTCGCTCACGACTCAGCCTCCTGCAACAGACGCCGCGCCTGGTCAACAAAGTTCGGGCGATGGATTCGCGTCCAAAGCGTGGCCGGCAGAAACACCAGGTTCCACGCGTAGGCGCCGACCAGCGCGCCAAGGTATACCGGCCCCACGACGAGCAAACTCGCCAGCACGTTACCGCGCTTGACGATGTCCTGGACCGGCCCGTCGAGATGCTTGAGCACGCTCTGCCGGTTCTTCTTCAGGTCGGACACCTTGCGCCGCCGGATGATGTACCACAGGTCCAGGAACGGCAGGAACATCACGTTCAGCCAGCCCATGTGGATCAGCACGAAACGGATGCTGTTGCGGTGCTTGCGGAACAGGTCGCCGCGGCGCGCGAGCGGTGACACGCGGTGCAGCACTCCGGTGCGGCTATCGATGACGCTGCGCAATCCCACCCTGCCCAAGCGCCAGCCCAGCTCCTTGTCTTCGCTCAGCACGAAGTATCGGGTGTCGAAGCCGCCAAGCTTCTCGACCACGTCCCGGCGCATGAGGCAGTTGCAGGTGGCCAGGTAGTCGCACTCCTGAAGCACAACGCCCTGCGGGTCGATCATGATCGTCTGCGTTTCTCCGTTCGCGCAGACCGTTTTCACGGTCATCATGCGCTCGCCGTCCGGCGCATGAAAGATCTCCCCGCCAATGCCTCCGATCGTCTCGTCGCGACACAGGAGTTCGACCATGTGCGACAAGCAAGCGGCGTCCTCGACTTGCGAGTCCGAGTCGAGGAACCACACGAACTCCGCGTCCGTAGCAGCCACGCCTTGGTTCTTCGCTACGGACGCGCCCAAGTTCTCCCGGTTCGCGAGGAGCCGCACCTGCGGGAACTCTTGCCGCACCATCTCCGGCGACCCGTCGTCGCTGCCGTTGTCCACCACAATAATCTCAAGGGCGTCGTAATCCTGCGCGAGGAGAGACTCCAAGCAGATGCGCAAGTCGGGCTTGCGGTTCCATGACGGCACAACGGCGGCGACTTTGCCTTGTGCTGTATTCAATGGACCACGGCCTCGGGTTCGCGTGACGGGTAACATCTCAGCCGAGTGCAAAGCGGGGTCTGACCTCGCTAGCCCCCACCGATCCCGCGTCGGTGGGAGCAGGCTTTTGCACTACTGCGCGGCGTTCACAACCCCGGCCTCCTGGCCCGCCTTTGACCCGCTTCTTGCGATTCTCAGTTCATCATCAGATCACCAGGACGGTGCGATCTTGCAAGAAGCGAACCAAAGGCGGGCCAGGAGGAACATCCAGGTGAGTCGCTGTTAGTGCCTTAGGGCAAATCTCGCGACAACATGTTGTCGATGTCGCTGAACGCCAGCACGGGGCTTGTCCCCAATAGCGCTGACTTAAGCGATTCTGTTGTCCCGCAGGGACAATTGAGACTAGCCCAGCACTTCAGTGCTGGGAACGCGGATTGCCGAGCGGTCTGTAGTCCCGTAGGGACGGCTGAATGCCGTGAACGACCGCAGATTGGCGATTCGCCGATGTTCAGCCGTCCCTACGGGACTCGCCATTTGCCGTACACGGCGCCACTCCCAGCGCTGAAGCGCTGGGCTATTTTCGGCTGTCCCTACGGGACGCTAGGCTTAA
>JAJRTI010000804.1 GCA_024278415.1 Planctomycetota bacterium
CGTGAGGGGACGGCGCCCGGTGTTGCGTATGATCCCCAGTTTAGCTCCACTTGGGCCGTCTCGCCATGGTGTGTGACGGTCCTGCCCGTGCCCCCAAATTGTACTGCTTACTGCTTACTGCTTACTGCTTACTGCTTACTGATTACTGATTACTGATTACGCCGCCTACTTCCACCACCCCTTGGGTTCGGGCTGTTTGTCCATAAGCCCGTCGAGCCAGTAATCGATCGAATCGGCGTTGGCCTCATAGGGGTAGTTGATGAGGTATTGATGGTACAGTTGGATGGCCTTGGGCCGCTGGTTCTTGAGGCAGAGGAAATGAATCCAGGCCTCGTAGTACGCGGCCGACGGTGCGGACGGGTGGTCCGGCTAGCGCTTGGCCATGTATCGCAGTCGCTTGATCGCCTTCTGCTGCTCGAAGGTTTTGAGGTAGTAGACCATACCGATCTGGTAGTTTGCGGCCGGCACTTGGTCGCTCTTGGGGAACTCCTTGATGAGCCGTTCGTAGACCTGCACGGCCTTGTCGAAACAGGCCTTGGCTTTGGCTTTGATCGCGGCGTCGCTGCCGGCTTGTTTGGCGTATTGGCCGCCCAGCGCGGTGTAGCGAGCCGCGAGGGACATGAGTTGGCTAGGCGCGTCGTCGCGGTCTGGGAATAGGTCGACGTAGCGCGCGCGCGCGGCGAGTTCCGCGTCGTAGTTTTTCGTGCGCGTCTGGTGCAGCGAAACGATGCGCAACTGGGCCAGCGGCGCGTGGTACGTGTTGGGGTATTGCTTCACGAGCTTTTCGTACGTGGCGATGGCCTGGCCCACGTCCTTCTTCTCGAGTTGGCTCGCGCGGGAGTAGAGCGCGGCCGCCTCTTGCCTGGCCTTCTTGCGCTGGGGATCGGTGTCGTATTGGCCGGCGACGGACGACCGCGGGTAGCGCTCCACGATGAGCGCCTTGAGCGCGTCGGCCAGCACCTTCTTGCCCTGGGTCTGGTAGATCTGCGCAGCATGCTGGAGCGCGCTCGCGCCGGCGTCGCACTCGGGATAACGGCCCACGACCTCCAAGTATGCCGCGATCGCCTGGTCTGCGTCTTTCAGCTTGCTCCACGCGTACGTGCCGATGGCCGCGAGCACCGCAGGGCAGTTCGGATCGTCAGGGTAATCCTTCAGGTAGCGCCGATACTCGGCGAGGCCCTCTTTCACTTTGCCCTGGGCGATGAGCGTGTCGCCGATAGACTTGCGGTACGACCTCGCCGTCATGGATTTGGGATAGGTGGCGATGTACTGGCGGCGCAGCTCCAGGGCCCGTTCGGGCTTTTTGAGGACGCCGCGGTAGAGGCTGATGGCCGACGACCAGCACAACCGCGTGTAGTAGGCCTTGGGGTATTGGGCGATGGCCTTCTCGTATTGCGCGGCCGCGTCCGCGTAGCGTTTCTGTTTGCTGAGCCGCGCTCCGTAGCGGTAGAGCATCTCCGCGGCCTTGCGTTGGAGCCGATGCAGGACGCGTTTGTTGCGCGCATGCGGGATGGCGGCCTCGCACAGGGCGAGGGCTTCGGCGTATTCGCCCTTGCCGCGCTTGATTTTCACCAGGGTCAGGTAGTTGCGCTCGTTGGCAGGCCGGCGTTTGATGCCCTCTTCGTAGAGTTGCTCGATGCGCTTTTGCAGCTCCGCCTTGTCCATCTTGTCGGCAAAGTCCACGACCGAGCCGGTGTAGCAGTATTGCAATTCGTTGTAGTGGCGCAAGCAGTCGTTTGGGATTGCCTTGGGGCCGGCGCACGCGTCGATGCCCTTGGCGTACATGGCGAATGCGCGGTCGTAGTCCCGCCGCGTCATGTAATGGTGGCCCAATTCAGTATAGTTGCGCACCCGCCACGGCTCGCGCTTGATTTGGCCGAGGAGATAGACCTCGGTCTTGGACTGGAGCGCCGCTTTGACCTTGGTGGTCTTGCCGTTCGCGACGGCGACCTCCCGCTTGAAGGGCAGGTACTCCTCCATCTCGACGCGCACGTGCACGGGGCCGGCGGGCAGACGATGGAGCGAGACGGGCGCCCGGCCGGCGAACCGGCCGTTCACGAACACTTCGGCCTCTGGCGGATCGGAATCGACCACTAGGCTGCCGGCGGCTCGGGGCGGGAGCTTTGCGTCGACCTTCACCACCTTCGCCGAGACGGTCACGAGCTTGACCCAGTCCCGATAGCCGTGACGCGTGAGTCTGACGCCATGCCGCCCGTACGGCACGTTCTTGAGCACGAGGGGTGTCGAGCCCACGAACCGGCCGTCGAGGAACACGCTTGCCATGTTGGGCTGCGACTGCACAGAGAGCGCGGCCGTGGGCAGCGATTGGGCCGGCGTGCCGGCCAGGGCGAGAGTCAAGGCGATGGCTTGGAAGATGGGGGTCATGTGGGGGAGGAGGGGTGGAAGGATGGAAGAGTGGAATGTCGGAATAACGTCGGAATGGTGTATGGCTGTGCGGTTGCCCGAAGCCTAGCGGCTTCGGCTGCCGTCCCTTTCTTTGCGCCTTCGCGCCTCTGCGTCCGGCGCACGGCGGATTGCGTTTCCCTCTTACTTCTTCGCCTCCTGCACCGGCAGATCGTAGAAGCTGCGGCACTCCGTGGGCGGGTTGAAGTTGTAGGGTTCGGCAGGCATGGGGCCAGGGCAGGAGATGCGGAACCGCGAGAGCACGATGCCGTGCTTGTACGTCCAAATCGCGATGCGGTTGCCGGTGAGCGGCTTGGGGTCGGTGTACTCGAGCACGAGCACGTTGTCGACCCAGTAGCGCAGCTTGGGGCCGCGCTTTTCGATCTTGAAGTACCACCAGCGCCGGTGGATGTAGCCGTCGATGAGCGGCTTGGACGCCTCTGCGACGACTTGGCCTTGGCGCACGATCGCGGTCTTCTTGTTGCCCCAGCCGCCGAAGACGAACGAGTAGCCCGACGCCACGTCGCGGCCGTCCGCGCAGATCGTCGCGTTGAGGTCGCTGGCGAATTGATAGCCCACAGTCTTGGTGTAGTCCATCTTGATGCCGGCCGCGAACTCGAGCGTGATGTCGCCATGGAACTCCCGCTTGTGCCACAGCACCGCGGGGCCGTCGTCCCGCCAGCCGGCGAAGAACGACCAGCGGGGGTCGCATTGCCAGCGGTTGGTCACGGCCCACGTGCCCGCGCCGATGCGCCAGTTGACCGGCGCGGCCATGAACGAATCGGTGAGCACGTGGTCGGAAAACACGGACACGTGTTCGTTGGCGAGGGCCGCGTTGTCGGCCTGCCAGGCCAGGCGGTCGCCGGCCAACGGCTTAGGGTCGTGCCAGGCGAGCGCGACCTGGCCGTCGAAGTAGGCGAGCAGATGGGAGCCGAGGCGCCGGAAGTCGAGGTCGCGGGGGCGCGCGATGTCCGCGGTGCGCGCCGCCACGGTCTTGCCCTGGCGTTTGAGCGCCAGTTTCCAGACCTTGCCTGGCGTGGCGACCAACTGGTAGCCCGAGGCCTCCTTCTCTTCGCTCGCGGCGAGGCATAGCGCCACAGTGCCCGTGGTGGCTGCGCCAGGCGGGAAGCTCATGCGCAGCATCACGTCGCCGGGGAAGTCCCCTCGGTGCCAGGAGACCTTCGTCTTCTTCGCGGCGTCTTCCACCACGCGCCAGTCGCTCTGGGCCGCGGCCCAACTGGCCATGGTCTTCTCATCGGCAAACGTCTTGTTCACGGTAAAGACAGGCGTACGGTTTTGCTCGTGAAACTGCACGTGCACGTTGTCGAACGCGGTATCCGTGCGGTCGGCGTAGAGGCCCACGCGGCCGCGCAGGAAGCCCTTCGCGTATGCCTCGGCCACCTTGGCGCCTGCCACGTACGCGGCCACGACACCGTCCTCCGCGTCGATGGCCAGCGTGGTGCGCGCCTTGAGTGCGCGGCCTGGCAACGGGCGTTTGGCCAGCACGAGTTCCTTGCCATTGAGCACGTGCACGAGTTCCGCGACGGGCGGTGCGCCAGCCTTGATGCGAAACAGGCCGTAGCTGGCTTCGTCGAGGTAGGCGAACACCAGACCCACTGCGCCCTTAGCCAGCGGCGCAACGTCGGCGGAGAAGCTGAGGCGGCCCCAGTCGCTCTTGCCGGCAATGAGCCGGCTCCCGGGCCCGGCCTTCACGGCCATGGCGCCGTCGCCCTTGGCGGAGAAGCCCTTGATGCCGGCCTTCTGGACGCGCCACTGGCCCCCGTACGCGGTCCACGTGCCCGGCGAGTCCGAATCAAAGTCGTCCATGAACCCGCGGGCGCGCTGCACGAGCACGTCGTCGAAATACGTGGGGCCCTTGGTATCGGTGTAGAGCCCGATCAGGCCGCCGCTGAGGCCGCGGTCCTTGAGGTCGAACACGCGCTGGCCGTCGATCTCCACGCTCAGATGCGGGCCGAGCATGACGAAGCGCAGGCGGTACCACTGGTCGGGCCGGAAGCCCCCGGGCGACGACGCCAGCACGCTCACCTTGCCCCCGGTGAGGCGCTCGATCGAGAGCTTCTGCTGGGCCTTGGCTGCGTTGCTCGCCCCCCACCTGAGCCGAAACCCGTTGTTCGCGTCGCGGCAACTGAACAGCACGCCGACGCTGCCGGCGCCGGTGGACTTGAACGAGACCGCGTATTCGTAGTCGGTCCAAAACCAATAGCCGGCCATGGCCACGGCCGGGGCCTTCGTGGCTTGGCCAATGTAGGAGAAGGCGTTGATGCTGCGCGTCGGGTTTTCCAGCGCGTGGATCTCCCACTTGCCCGAGCGTCTGTTCCACGCGCTCGTGTCCTGGCTAGCGCGCATGAAGTCGTCGCTAAAGTAGAGGCCCGCGACCGGCTGCACCTTCACTTTGAAGATCTTGGCGGACTTGCCGGCCACTCCCAGCGCCACGTGGCCGCCCTGTAGCGTATAGTCCCTAGCCTGTGCCGCGATGCGGCCATCGAGCACGGCCATGATCCGGTCATCTCGGCGCTTGATCACCAGTTCGTGCGTCTGGCCCGGTTTGAGCGCGGACACGAAACTCGCGCCCAGGCGCTGCTCGATGCCCCCTTCGGCCAGACCCAGATGGATGCCGCGCGTGGAAAACTCCGCAAAGTAGTGGTCGCCCTTGTCGAGGACATTGAACGCGGCGCGGCCGCGGGGCGCTTTTTGTGCCGCGTTCAGCACGAAGTTGAAGCGAAAGTCGAAGTCTTTCGTCTTGATCGCCGGCCCCATGCGGTAGCCCAGCGCATCCCACTCGGCCAGTTTGACGAAGGTCTTCAATGGCGGGGGCGACGGCTTGGCAGCCGGCTTTGCTTTCGCGGGCGGCTTGGCCACGGCCTTGGCCTTCGCAGGTGGCTTGGTGGCAACCTTCGGCTTCGCGGGCGGCTTGACGACGGCCTTGGCCTTCACAGGTGGTTTGGCGGCCGGTCTTGGCTTCGCGACTGGCTTGGCCTTTGCAGGTGGTTTGGCGGCCGGCTGGGGCTTCGCGACCGGCTTGGCAACAATCTTAGCCTTTGCAGGTACTTTGGCGGCCGGCTTTGTTTTCGCGGGCGGCTTGGCGACGGTCTTGGCCGTTGCAGGCGGCTTGGCCGGTTCTGCCCCCAAGCTGGATCCTATGCAAAGACCCCAAAGACATGTCGATAGAAGGGAATTGGACAGCCATGTTGCGCGATTCAAAGGGATGGCTCCTCTCTCAAGCAAGAGTTTTCTGCTGGGGCCCGGCCTTGGACGAGTCCCCGCTATAGGCCCAAATTATGAGTTGCGGCCCCCGCTCAAACCTGACAATTGTATCGTACCTCGCCCTCACCCTCAAGCTGACGACGATGCTGGGCGTGCGCGTGCAGAGCGGTTCCGCGCCTCCCTGGCCTGCTTGCTCTGTGCGAGGCGAATGCGCTACACTCGCGTTCACACTTCCGTTAGGAGTCTCCTTTGCGCACCGGCGTCGCCAACTTGCCCCTCCACGGCGGCCGCGCACCCGCGTGGCTGTTCAAGCGCATGCGTGTGCTCGCGCGGGAGATCGTCGTGTTCATGGCCGCTGAGCTTGGTTCAGAGGAGGTGCTGCGCCGGCTGAGCGACCCGTTCTGGTTCCAAGCGCTGGGCTGCGTGCTGGGGTTCGATTGGCATAGCAGCGGCGTGACGACGACCACCTGCGCCGCGCTGAAGGAGGGGCTGAGGCCGGTGCAGAAAGAGCTGGGCCTGTTCGTGTGCGGAGGCAAGGGCGCGACGAGCCGCAAGACGCCGCAGGAGGTCATGGACCACTGCGACGCGCTGTCGCTCGACGCGGACCCGCTTGTGTACGCGAGCCGCCTCTCGGCCAAGACGGACAGCGCCGCGGTGCAGGATGGGTTTCAGGTCTACCACCACACCTTCTTCTTCACGAGCGCCGGCAGTTGGGCCGTAGTGCAGCAGGGCATGAACGACGCGTCGGGCTACGCGCGGCGATACCATTGGCTGGGCGAGCAGGTGGAGGACTTCGTGTGCGAGCCCCACGCGGCCGTGTGCTGCGACCAGCGCGGGGAGACGCTGAACCTCGTGGCCGAGGAGAACGACCCGGTGCGCGACGCCGCGGCGCAAGCGGCCTGCTTGCACCCCGATGAGCTGCTGCGCGAGGTGAAGGCGATCACCAAGAGCGCGGCGGGGCAGCTCATGCTCTTCGAGGCCGCGCCGGCCCCAGCCGCGTCTGAGCCGATCGCGGCCAAGCGGCTCACCCTGCCCGCGCGGCACGACATTCGGCCGGAGGACTTGAGCAGCAAACGCATGCGGGACACGTTGATCCGCACGTACGAAGCCGCGCCCGCGAGTTTCGAGCAGCTTCTGGGCCTCCAAGGCGTGGGCCCCAAGACGCTGCGCGCGTTGAGCATGGTGGCCGAACTCGTGTTCGGCGCGGACATCAGCTTCCGCGACCCCGCGCGCTACAGCTTCGCCCACGGCGGGAAGGACGGCATCCCCTACCCCGTCGACCGCGAGACGTACGACCAAACGATCGACGTGCTGCACAGGGCGATCAACAAAGCCGGGGTGGACCGATCAGACAAGGTCCACGCGTTCAAGCGGCTCAGGCGGTTCGAGGAGCCGGGGCGGTAGGCAAGCACTGCGGTGGCCGCATGCGCCAGCATGCGGGCCTCTCGCCACGGTCGTCGCCCCCCCTCGCAGCCTGGCGGCTGCGGCCCGTAAGGGCCTCCTCTCACAAGGCGGGCTGCGCCCGCAACCCAGGAGCGGAACGCCTTCGCGTTCCGACGGACGGTCCCGATGCCTCGGGATCCGCTCCGGGCAAGCAACTTCTTGTTTTTCATGACAGTTCTGGATGGATAAGGCACTACGCTTTTTCGCAGACTTCGCTGCGAGAAAGGGGCGGCGGCGCCGCAGTTCCTAATCTTAGTCTTACTCTTCGTCTTACTCATAAACCGCATGACACGGCGGAGGAGTAGGACAAAGAGTAAGACGAAGAGTAGGAGAGTGACAGAACATCGACAACATGTTGTCGCGAGATTTGCCCTAAGGGGCTAACCGCCTAGTGCGAGACTCGGAATAGCGACCCTGACGGGTCGCACTACGAACGCGCTATCGCAATGGTTCACGGCCGGCGGTATCGCGCTGAATGTGCAGGTCCAACGCGGCTAGCAGGTCGAGTCGGAGCCCGAAGGTTCCGATGAACTCGCGCACGAGGCGATCGACGGTCACGACACGGAATCCGTGCGGCAGCTCCTCATGGGGCGGGGTCTCCTCCGTCACCACCGAGAACAGGCGGGGCCCGACCGGAAACGGCGGCGCGTAGATGAACGTGTTGGACGTGTCGGGAACAAGGACGCCCTCGGCCTCCAGCGCGTCCAGCACATCCGCGCAGGGTAGGTAAGCCGCCATGTTGGGCGCGTGCACGAGCCGAAGCCCCCACCGCATGTCAGCGGCCGTATCGAGGGTAAAGATCGCCCCCCGCTTCAGGCGCCCGATGACGAGCGCGGGATCGGACTGGATCACGTGGACCCGCGCATCGCCTTGCCTCGTGAAGATCGACGGCACGACCGCGCGGTATTTGCGGTAGATGGGCTCGTACGCTTGCCGCATGAGCCGCCTCTGCTCCGCGGCCCGTTGCGCCCGTCGGAGGTCGTGGAGGCGATCCTCCGCGGTGAGAATGTGGCTATGTCGGTCCAAGGTATCTTTGCTCGAGTTCGGACAGAACGTGAAGGCCCCGTTCGAGGGCCTCACGGAACGGAGCATAGCCGGCGACCTCGCGCCCGTTCACGGAGACGTCGTGGCTAATCGCGAGAACCGCAGCCTGAGCGTCCAGCAGGACGTCCTCCAGCCGATGGGCTGGGAACCGCTTCATCAACTCGACGAACGCGTCGAGGTGCGCCGCGTCCCCAGCGTGCGTATCGAGCGCCAGGATTGCCTGAAGTTTGTCCTTGGCCCCCTTGTGCAGCCGCAGGGTCAACAGCTTCGAGGCGCAAAACGCGGCCGGAGACAGCGCGGGAATGCCGTCGGTCGTGAGCACAACGGCTGATGGGCTCCCCATGATCACGCTCAAATCGCCGAAGACCATCACCTTGAGCCGTTCCCCTCCAGCCACGTGATCGGCCGTCTCAGTCTCTGAGTAGCCGATGAGATCGAAAACGCCGCCTGTCGCGGAGACGAATGTCGGAGTGCCGGCCACGTGGCTGTACCCGCATGAAGCGAGCGTGTCGACGATTTCATCCCCGCGCAACTGCACGAGTTCAATCGACACCAGAAGGTCGATGTCTTCCGTCAATGAAGGGATGTCAGGCGCGATGGCGAGCAGTCCCGACGAACCGGCCAGGATGCACTGCCCCTCCAGCACAGTGCCTCTGAGTCGCGCAAAAAGATCTGCAAGCTCCTGGCGGAGTCGGTCGTCTTCCATGGGACTGAGCCTGTGAGGAAACGGAGCGAGGGTGCCATTGTAGCGCTGCCCTGCGCGCGCGACAAGCGGCAGCGCGGCAGGCGAGCCGCATGCGCCTACCTGTAGCCGTTCGCCGTACGGCAAACGGCCGCTGCTGCCGGGGGGGGCTCTTTACCCACATCTTTAAGCCCCACGAGAACCGCTGTTGTGCGGCC
>JAJRTI010000805.1 GCA_024278415.1 Planctomycetota bacterium
CAACCTGACGGCCATGACCGACTTCGCGCCCACGCCGCGCGGCTGGACGTACTTCACGTACGACGCGCTCAACCGCATCACAGGCGAGAAGCCGACATGGGCCACCGAGAACGACGTGACCCACGAGTACGACCCCGCGGGACGTCGCATCCGGCTCGGCTCGCCCGCGGGCTGGCCCTACTACGTGTACGACGCCGCAGGCCGCATGACCCGCATCGAGAACATGGGCGGCGCGCACGGGTCCAGCGCGTACGGCGCGGCCGGCGGCTTCGGGACCACCTACTACCAGTACGATCCCAACGGCAACGTCACCTACAAGAAGCTCGCCAACCACACGTTCACCTACTACGCGTACGACGCGGCCAACCGCCCGATAAACATCCTCCACTGCCTGCCCGACGGCTCGCCCCTGGCGTACTTCCTCTACGACTACGACGCCGCGTCGCGCATCACCTCCATCACCCGTGAAGACGGAAAGGTGGTATACTACACGTATGACGATGCGGATCGGCTCACGTCCGAAACATGGAACGCCGCGGACCATACGAACATCTACGCGTTCCAGTGGGACTACGACGCGGCCGGCAACCGCACGTACAAGAAGCGCGGCGACGTCGAGACCTACTACACGTACGACGCCGCGAACCAACTGACCTTACGGCATGAGGTCCCCGGCCATGCCTGGACGTACTTCAGCTACGATTCCCGGGGCAACTGCACGCACAAGCAAGAGCCGGACGGCACGACGTATTTTGAATACGACCATCGGAATCTGCCCACGAGCGTGCGGTATAGCGACGGCGCGACGCAGTACTTCTACCACGACGCGCTCATGCGCCTGTACGCGATGGACGACGACGGGACGATGACGTACTTCACTTGGGACAAGGACGGCCTCAATCCGCTCGCGGAGCGCGACGCAAGCGGCGCGGTCGTTGCGGAGTACACGCACGGCTATGCGCCTGTCGCCGGGGCAGGTTCTCTCGTGGCCGCGAAGCGGCACGCGTACGGCTCCACGTACTACCAGTATCCCGCGCACAACCACCACGGCGACGCGCTCGCGCTCACTGACGACACCGGCGCAGTCGTCCACACCGCCGCCTGCAATGCCTGGGGCGAGATCATGGGCGAGCACACCATCGGCCCTCCAACCCGCTTCGGCTGGCAGTCGAACTGGATCCGCCTTAAGGACGGCCTCTACAAATCCCCCGCGCGCCTCTACTCCTCGGATGTGGGCAGATTCCTGACCAGGGATCCCATGGCGGATCCAGCAAGCGCGGCAGGTCTGTGGAGTAGCCTGGCGCTGGCAGAGCGGGATCGCCATCGTTCAGATCAAGAGAGGATGACTGAGGCCACCCCGCGCAGCGCAAATGCCTACGTGCTCGCTTCTCCCACCACGTGCGTCGATCCTGATGGCTTGTTTGAGATAAACATCAAAGGGATCCCGGTGAAGATCAACAAGGACGGGTTCGAGGGCGTGTTCAGGAAGACTATTAGGCGCGTGAACCTGCCCTTCCTTGGGGGCTCAGTTCTGCGAGTTGACGGCGAAGTATCGATACGGATTAAGATAGGACCAAATGGTCTCGAGAAGGAGGACTGTGTTTTCGAGTCTGAAGATCCCCAAAAAACCGTACGGCGAGGGCTAAGAGTGAGTCTTACGGGCGTCACCTACTGGTGGAAAAGGGAGATGGGAACGTCATATGCCAGGAGCCTGGAGGACTTCAAGCTGACGGCTGGACTGAGATGGGCCAAGTCTGACTATACTGCTACGGGTCAGTCGAAGAAGCGGCAGTGGGTGGATGCCCCGATGGAGGGCTTCTGCAGGTGCTTTGACATTGAGATGGAGCTGTCGGGCACCATCAACGGATATGTCAACTTCCTACGGGGGGCCTTTGCAGGCTTCGTGGCTGTCGCCGGATGGAAAATGATCCTGGCTGTGCTGTCCAACATGGCCGCGTCAGGTTCAGGCTGGCAGCCGGTGAGCCAGCCGGTCCCTTCACGCTGAGTTCCAGTGTTTGCAGTCGAGGTGCCGCTATGAGACGTCTGATGCGTGCCCTGCTTTGGATCATGGTTGGCATCTTGCTATTCAACATTCTCTTCTTGAGTGCGTTCGTCAGCCCGCCGTTTGTAGCACTTGGCGAGTTCCCGAAGAGGCAAGATCAGTGGGTTTGGGAGGAGCGGCTGGGAGTCGTTGTGCTTGCACTCGTGCCGATCGGGTGGTTCTGGGTGTGGGTCTGCCGCTGGCACCCTAGGCTTCGGTCTGCTCTAGCAGGCAGAGTTCTGAGCATGCTGATCCTGTTCGGCATACCACTCGGCTGTCTCACGATGAGCGTGGGATTTGGGTGGCGAGCATGGCTGGATCGTGTGCCAGATCACAGGCAGTACTGGCAGGGCCAGAGCATTGGCATGATGGTGTTGGCCTGTGCCATCTGCGTCGGGCTCCTGCATGTTCTGGCCGCGCGCCTTCCTCGTGACCCATGACCGCGAGCCCGATCAGCTTCTCCCGCGATTCCCGTGGCAACTGCACGCAGAAGGAAGAGGCAGATGGCACGACGTACTTCGAGTACAACCACGCGAACCTCGTCACTGCGATCCGCTACAAGACTGGCGTGTGGAACTACTTCTGGTATGATGGGCAGTTGCGCCGGTATGCGATGCAGGACAGCAACGGCCTGGCGTATTTCACGTGGGATGGGAACGGTATGAACTTGCTCGCCGAAAGGGATGTG
>JAJRTI010000806.1 GCA_024278415.1 Planctomycetota bacterium
ATGGCCATGGTGAGGTCCCAGTCCTTCTCCGGGAAGTCCACGAGCGGATACGCCGGCGCGATGCCGGCGTTGTTCACGAGGATATCCACGCGGCCCAGTTCACGCACGCACGTGTCGACCATGGCCTCGACGCTCGCCTTGCCCGTCACGTCCGTCTTGGCCGCAATGCATGCGCTTCCACTCTCGGCAGCGACATCACTCGCGGCCTTCTGCGCGGCCTCCAGATCGATGTCGGCAATGCAGATGCTGGCGCCATAGGCCGCGAGCTTCTTGGCGATGCCCAGGCCAATGCCTGATGCACCACCGGTGACAATGGCGGCCTTGCCGTCGAATCGAATATCCATCTCATGTCCTCAAGTCAGTCCAAGAGCGTCCCAGCGACAGTTTACGTCTGCTCGATCGGGTGCTTCAGCAGCAACACGCCGTACGGCTCCAGCGTCCCCGCGCCCGACACGCTCCCGCCGTCGAGCAAGTCGGTGGCCTCGCCATCGATCTCGATCTCGACTGACTCCGGTTGGTGGTTCAAGTAGAAACGGATCTCGTCCTCGCCTGCTTGTCTCCTGACGAGTTCCACGTTTTGCCCGCAGGGCTTCGCGGGTTCGATGCCCGCAGACGCGGCCACGCGGCGAACGAAGTCGGCATAGAAGGCGTCCTCCGGCCAGGTGCCCACGTAGTAGGCATTGCCGAGGCCGAACTTGTTCAGGGTCACGGCCGGCGTCGCCGCGTAGAAGTCCGACTCGTACGCGGCCAACGCCTGCGCGCCCTGCAACTGGATCAGATCGGCCCACACGCGAACGCCGTATGAGGCCTCGCCATCGGCCATGCGAATCGAATTGGCCCCGCTGCCCGGCAGTGCGTCGTATTCGGAGATGAGAACGCCAAAGAGGTCGTCCACGCCCGCCGGCAACGTCTTGTCACTCGCCACGTTGGCGAGGTTCTTGACGAAGCTGCGGAAGGTGGCCACAAGCGTGCCGCCTTTCTTCACAAACTCACGCAGCGCCTCTCGAGTGGGGTCGTCCGTGAGATAGAGGGTTGGCGCGATCACCAGCTTATACCCCTGAAGCGAAGCGCCTGGGCGCACGATATCCACCCCCACGCCCATGCTGTGCAGCGTGTCGTAGTAGCGCCGGAAGTGGGTCCAATAGTTGAACGCGGCGCTGTGCGGCTGGAGTTGATGAGCCCAGTGCACGTAGTAGCCCATGAGCATCGCGACCGGGTTCACGCTCTTGGCGCCGCGGAGCGCGTCGCCGATCCGAGCCAGCTCGCGGCCCACCCGCGCCACTTCCTCGTAGCGACGGCTCGGCACGCCGTCGTGGTTCAGGATGCCGTGCCAGTACTCCTCTGTGCCGAACCGGCACGTGCGCCAACGAAAGTACACGACCGCCTCTGCGCCGCGGGCAATGGCTTGGTAAGACCACAGCCGAATCTGCCCCGGCCGCGGGGTGGGGCCATTCGTCTGCCAGCCGGTCGCGCCCGCCTGCTCCTCCATGACCCAAAAGTTCCCGTCCTTCACGCCACGCATCACGTCGTGCGCCAGAGCCACCCGGCACGGGTCTCGGCCGTCACCAGGGTAGTTGTCCCATGACACAAAATCGAGGCCCTCCGCCAGATCGTAGTAGTCGATCTGGTCGAACAGCCCCATCATGTTATGGGTCACGAAGTGGCTTGGGCACATCCGGCGGATGATGTCCGCCTGGAAACGCTGGTACTCGACCTGGCTGTCGGAGCTAAACCGGTAGAAGTCGAGCATGAGCGAGGGATTGTGCGACCGATTGTCGCCGTGGATCGTGTTCCACGGCAGCGGAATCTGGTGCCACTCGTTGTACTCTTGGCTCCAGAAGATCGTGCCCCACTCCTCGTTCAGGCGCGCGAGGTCGCGGTAGCGCCGGCGCAGCCAGGCGCGAAACCCGTTGGCGCAGTCGTTGCAATAGCACCGTGCGGTGTCGTGGCAGCCGAACTCGTTGTCGATCTGCCACCCGATCACGTGCGGGTTATCTTTGAACGCGTCGCAGAGCGCGGTCACGATGCGCCGGGTGTATTTCTTGTATGGCGAGTTGTTGACGCAGTAGTGCCGCCGCGCGCCGAACGACTTCGGCAGCCGGTCAGGCCCCACCGGCAAGATGCTCGGATGGCGCTCGATGAGCCAGGCCGGCGGGGCCGCGGTGGGCGTACACAACACACTCTTGATCCCGTACTTGCCCAGCACGCTCACCGCGCGCTGAAGCCAGTCGAAGCGGTGCCGCTCGCGCTTGGGCTCCATGCGGCACCACGCGAACTCGCCCATGCGCGCGACGGTGACCCCCGCGTCCTTCATGAGCTGGGCATCCGTCTCCCAGCGGTCCTCGGGCCAGTGCTCAGGGTAATACGCGACACCTAGATGCATCGTTGGCTCGGTGGAATCCGGGGGGTTGGGACAACAGCAGGCGCGGCCATGCGCGGGGCCCTTTGTGTGCCCCCAAACCAGGCCGCATGGGCAGCCCACGGCGCCCATCATCGCCTTGGCGACATGATTGAGCGCCATTATACGAGCCCCCCGACACGAGTTCAAGGGCCACAAGCTTCGAGCGCGCCGCGCAGGCCGCCATCGCGGTGGACACCCGCGCACCACGCCACTATAATGCCATCCACCGGCTGATTCCAAGCGCACGAGCCCAGGCCGCACCACGCGGCGCAGATTAGGAGACCACCATGGCCGACGAGAGCAACGAGAACGTCCTCAACATGCCTAACGCCCAGGCCAATGCCGCGCCCGGCGCGCAGGCGGACGGGGAGCAGGAAGAGGTGAGCATTGAACGCGTCCAGACGACGGACTTCCGAGAGGTATTCTCTAACATCTTCTTCGTGGGCGGCACCATGGAAGAGGTCGCGGTCGAGTTCGGCAACCTCGTGCCACTCGAAGGCAACCGCGTGCGCTGCAACACGCGCGTGTACATGAGCTACTACGCGGCCAAGCGCCTCTCAGCCGCGCTCGCCAACACGGTGCAGCAATACGAAGCTCAGTGCGGCGTACTCGAAGTCGACCTTGAGAAACGCATGGCCCAAGGCGGCACACCCTCCTAGCACTTCCCAGGACCGCCGGCCGCCGGTCGTCGAGCGTGCGCTCGTCGCTCGTGGTTCCGTGGCTGCGTCTGCGGCCACGAGTGCAACCTCACGACGAACCTGCTCTTCCACCCGCGGTCGCTTGCCAGGCTGGCAGCCGATCTGCTGCGGCCGCGCTCTTGTGCCGGTAACGTCTGATGCGATCCATCTGCGCCTTCACGGTCCTGCTCGCCGCGGCCGCACACGCCGCGCCCATCGGCACAACGCCCGACATGTCGAAGGCGACGTGGATCTGGTCGTCGTCCAAGGGCATCGCCGGCGGAGGCGCGGTCAACTTCTTCCGCCGCTCGCTCGACCTCGACGCGCAGCCCGCCGAGGCCACCATCTGCATCACCGCAGACAATGGGTACGAACTCTACGTCAACGGCCAACGCATCGGAGCCGAACTCGGCTACAGCAAGCGCGCCTGGGGCACGGTCGAACGCTTCCGCGTCGAGCCGTACATGACGCTGGGCAGGAACGTCATCGCCATCCGAGGCGAATCGCTTGGGGGCAGCGCGGGCGTCGTCGCGGCCATTCACGTGCGATGCCAAGACGGCACCACGCTGGACGTCGTCACCGACGCCTCTTGGCTCGCGGCCCGATCCCCCAAAGGCAAGTGGGCCTCGCTCGACTACGACGACTCCGCGTGGAAGCCAGCCGCGGCCATCACGCGCATGGGCGGCCGGCCCTGGGGCATGCTCACGCCACCCAACAAGCTGACCGATGCCAAGAAACTCGTCGTCGACAACAGCCGACCAGGCCAAATCAGCCCCCAACTCGTGGGCAAGCTCGTGCCCCCGGGCGAGGGCTTCGAATGGCCGCGTGCAGTCGTGTTCCTCAAAGGCAAGGTGTCCAAGCGCCACCACTTCGCGTTCCAGTACCGTCTGCCCAACGGCCGGCGCAAAGCCGTCTCTACGCGCGCCTACCCGGAGAACGACGTGTCCGCGCCATCTGTGGTCGGCCGGCAGATGTACGCACTCGCGCCAGCCAAGCCCGGCGCGAAGCCGAAGCTGCTGCTCGACGCCGGCAAGGGCACCATCGGCTCACCAAGCGTGTCGTACGACGGCAAGACTCTCTACTTCTCCATGGCGCCGGAGGGCGACGGCTTCTACCACCTGTATCGCATGCCGGCTGACGGCGGCCAGCCCGTCGCGCTCACGGCCGGCCCCTTCCACGACTACGACCCCGAACCCCTGCCCGACGGCCGCATCGCGTTCAGTTCCACGCGCATCGGCAGCCGCGAGGAGTACCACGGCAGCCTCGCGTCATGCCTCTTCGCCATGAACGCGGACGGCTCCAACATCCAACCGCTCACGTACCACATCGTGGCCGACCGCGAGCCCCGCGTGCTCGCGAACGGCGCGCTCGTCGCAGTCCGCTCGGACAACTTCCTCGAACGCGCCAAGGTCGAGACGCGGCTGCACCAGATGCGCATGGACGCGACGGATGGCGTTACGCTCATGGGCAACGACCGGCAGCCGCTCACGTACAACCGCGGCTATGCCATGGGCCAGCGCATGCGGCCCGGCCTTCTGCGCGCGCACGGGTTCGGCAGCACCGCGCCCCTGCCCGACGGCCGCGTGGCCGCGCTGTCCGCGGAAGGGCTCGTGCTCTCTGACAGCGCCCGCGGGGAGGGCCGGCCCATCAAGACGAGCGCGGCGCTCTTCGACGTGTCCCCCCTGCCCGACGGTCGCCTCCTCGCCACGACGCTCGACCGCAAGTGGCTCGCGGTGGTCGACCTGGCCACTGGCAACGTGGTCGGCTTCCACAACTCCCAGCGCGGCGACGTCCACTCGCCGGTCTTCCTCGGCCCGCGGCGCAAGCCGGCACAGATGCCGGCCTCCAAGCCCAAGCCGCGCACGCTCGACCGCACCGGCTATCTCTACTGCCAGAACGTCTTCAACACGCGGCACACGCAGGCCGACGTGAAGCGCATCAAGGCGATCCGCGTCTATGCGGGCCGGCCCCTCGCGCTGCGGCCCGACCACTTCCCCTACACCCACATCGGCGTGGACGCGGTCGAACTCGGGACCGTCGCGCTCGCGCCGGACGGATCGTTCCACGCGCGCGTGCCGGCCGACCGCGCGCTCGCGTTGCAGGCGGTCGACGCGGAAGGCCGGCCGGTCATCAATGAGCTATCGTGGATCTACGTGCGCCCCGGCGAGCGCCGCGCCTGCACCGGCTGCCACGCGCCGCGGCCAGACGCGCCCCAGACGACTTACGCGGGCGCCGCGCTGCGCGCTCGGCCGGCGGACCTGTTGGGCCAAGGCCAACCGCACCGCTTCCGCGGCAACAACGCGGAGATCGGAGGGTTCCTCAACCTCCAGATCGAGCGCATGCGCGAGGCCGCGTCCATCGACCTCTACACGCAGGAGTGCATTGCTCCATCCGACACCCCCCTACCGCCCGGCCGGCCCACGCTTGTGGCAAGACTCATCGAGCAACTCAAGTCGAGCGACGCCGGCCTGCGCATGAGCGCGGCGCGGCGGTTGGCGATCCTCCACGACCGCGCGGCCGCGCCGGCACTTGCCGCATTGCTTGCCGACAAGCAACCCGACGTGCGCATCGCGGCCGCGGTCGCGCTGGCCGCATGCGGCACGCGGGAGCAAGTCGCGGCGCTCGTGAAAGCCCTCGACGATCCGGACGCCTGCGCCGCGCAGAGCGCCCACATGGCGCTCGAACATCTCACCGGCCATTCGGGAGGCCGCAACGCGTTCACGAGAAGGGCCAGTGATTGGCCGGCCATCGAACGTCAACTCATTGCGCGCTTGAGAAGCAACGATCCGCAAGCCGCTATCTCCGCGGCGCAGGGGCTTGGGCACGTCGCCGGCGCGGCCGGCAAGGCCGCGCTGCGAACCTTCGTGGCCAGGGGCGTCGCCGATCCCCAAGGCCGCGCGACGGACCTCCGCGCGCTCATGGCCGCGACGCGTGCGCTCGGCTACCTCCGCGACCAGGAGGCGGTCGGCCTGCTCACGCGCGTCTTGAAGGGCGACTTGCGCAAGCTCAACCGGCGCACGACCTTTGTCGCCGCCACCGCGGCCCAGGCCCTGGGCCGAATCGGCGCGCCCGCGGCCGAGGCCGCGCTCGTCGATGCCTTCACGCGGCTCGCCGACTTCTGGTACTACACACGGCGGTGCGGCGACCACCCCGTGCTCGTGGCCAACCATTCGTCCATCATCCACTACCGCATCCTCGAAGCGCTCGACGCGCTCGGCACGCGCAGCAAGGCCGTCGTGCCAGCCGCGCTGCGCTCGATCCCGGCAGAGCAGGACCGCGGCCTGTTGCTCGAACGCGACGCGTACGAGACGCTGGTCGCGCGCGTGGTCCAGCGGTCCGGCCTCTTGCCTGACGTCATGGAGACCTGCCTTCACGTGCTCGGCGACGCCACGGCCACAGCCAGCGAGGAACGCCTCGACGACGTGACTGCGTCTCCCTTGCCCCAATCATGGGGGGCGTACACGGGCACGCCATTGAAGGCGCTGCTCAAACGCCCCCGCGGCGGGCTGGCGTTCCTCCCATACGACAAGGACATGCGCGCCGCGCAGCTTGCCGCGGTCCTCACGCTCGACAACCGTTTCGCTCCGCGCCTCACCGCCGCGTTCCAGCGCTACCGGGCGATCCAAGCCGCCCCGGACAAGGAATACCCGCGAGCGCGGACCAAGGCTTGGGTGTGCTTCTACCTCGCCAAGGCGCTCGGCCGTTCGCGGGACCAAGGCGCCGTGGACGCGCTGCTGGCCGCGCTGAATGATGATCCCACGGAGGCAAGCTTCGGCTATCGCACGCCTCCCAGCGCGGTTGTGTACAAGGCCATCACGCCCATGTACCGCGCGGCTGTCGCGTACGCGCTTGGTGAGATTGGGGACGAGCGCGCGGCGCCGTCCCTGCTGAAGGTGGTGGGCGACTTCGACAACGCGCTCGACGTGCGCCACTCCGCCGCGCAAGGGCTGCGGATCCTGTGCAACCGTTCACACTTGGCAGAGCTGCAGGCGCTGGCGGAGACCTACCCAGAGATCATGACCCGACGGGAGCTGCTGCGGGCCTGTCGCGCGGCGGCACGGCGACGCTAGTCTTTGGCTCAGGAAACACGCGTGATACGCAATTCAGGAGCAAAGACCGAATACCGCCTCTTAGGCGCATCGCCGTCAGGATAACTTGGGGTGTAGGTCTGATTATACGTATCCGAACGCGTTGCATTCTGGAGTTTCGAAGTTGATTCAGGCAGGTTCACAACGAATGTCCCGACTCTTCGCCTGCGTGCAACCCATCGCGGACACCGCAGCTCGAAGGGCTGCCACAACATAGCCCAGTGCAAGCCGCGCCCTGCGCGGCGCCGCGCTGGGTCCGCGTCGGCGCCGGGCCAAGGAACGCTGAAAGCGTTCCACAAGGCCGGCCACGTTTGTGCAACGCTTTCA
>JAJRTI010000807.1 GCA_024278415.1 Planctomycetota bacterium
CAAAGCCCAGGGTTAAGCGTAGCGCAACCCTGGGAAACCCAGGCCCACCCGACCACCCAAAACCCCGAATGGGGTTTCACAGGAGTTCGCGTTTCCAAGGAGCAAGGAGCTTCGGCGACATCGCACGCCCCCCCCTCCGAACGGGTTCTACGCGGATGGCCTCGCATCGTATCCCACATTCTTGTGGAACGCCTTCGGCGTTCAATCGTTTTGCGGTCGTGCACCCAGGGTAGCGGCCGCAGGCCGCTACCCTGGGAACAGGGCGCCAAGACCTATCGTTTTCTCCTTCCCTGTGGCGCCACCGTTCTGGCGCCGCCCTCTGTCTCCGGCGGCCAGGAGGTTGCGCGTCCAGCTTT
Source organism: Planctomycetota bacterium (assembly GCA_024278415.1). The sequence continues at coordinate 357 of JAJRTI010000807.1, forward strand.
GCGTTTCACCCAGGCCTCCGCACGGCATGTCCGTGCGGAGCCACGATTGCGAGCCAGACGGGGGTACCGGATCGGTTCTCCCCCCCCCTCGCCCGACCGGGCGAGGGCCTAGGCCCTTACCGGTGTTCGAACGACAGGCGTTCTGCTCTTGGGTTGCGGGCGAAGCCCGCCTTGTTTTCAACAAGCTTTTGACATCCATGGCGAATGAGCATCTCCAGCATCAGGCGGGACTGTTTGAACACCATGTCGAAGCGCTCCTGCGTGGTGAGCGATTGCAGGAACGCGAGTTCGAACTGCTGCTCGGCCGCAGGCCTGTGGTCGGCCACTTTCAGAATCCAGGCAGATCGCGGCGCCATTGTCATCCGTCTCCGTTGTTGCGGGTTGATACAGCCTCCTTATGCTGCCTTGCGCGGCCTCTGGCCGCAACCAAAGAGATCGGAGAGGCTCCGCCGCAGACGCGCATGATCGAGCTGCGGCCAGCATAGGAGACAGCGCAATGAGAATGCCTGCCGTCATCGTCACCGTGGTTGCATGTTCCGCTGTGTCTTTCGCGGCCCCAGTCCTTCGCGAGGACTTTTCGCGGCCGCGGCGCCTCTCCGTCCAATGGGCGCCATGCTGGGAGTTTCAGCCGGGGCGGGCGCGGTTCCTCGGCGTGGATCGCGAGTCGCGGCTCGTTACGAATATGTGCGACTTCGACTCGCTCACCGCGACGACGTCCGTGCAGGTCGAGAAACGCACGGGCGCGAATTGGGCCATCGTAGGTCTGCTGCTCTTTGAGAACTCGCAGAACATGTGGCGGCTGATGCTCGTCGAAAGCCCACGAGGCCGGCGCTATCTGGAGTTGATCGAGCGATACCAGGGCGTGCGCCAGGCGCAGAACATGCCCGGGCCGACCCGTCTGCCCGCCAAACTCGAAGGCAAGCTGCGCTCGTGGGAATACGGCCGGAAGTATGAGTTGCGACTCGCAGTCACGCCGAAAGCAATCACGGCCGAAGTGCGCGACGCTGCCACGGGGCGATTCTGGCGGAAGACGTTTTCTTTCGCCGGCTCCAAGGCGGTGCGCAAAGGACGGCCCGCGTTGTGCGTCGCGGGGTTCAGTGGAGCGTTTGGCGTCCTCACCATGGAGGGCCAACGCGTTCCGCCCATCGCCAGCCTGAAAGTTGCACAGGGCGAAAAAGGCGCGGCCGTGGTCGTGCCCGACGAGACGGGCCGCGTCGCCAAGCGCGTGCAGGAGATGCTGCAAAACGCCGGCTACGGCGTGACGTTTCTGCCGTGGGACGCGTTTGACGGCGGCCGGATTCCCGCGAACGAGGCGGACCTGCTCGTGCTGGCCGACGCGCGTCGCGTGCCCGACGTGTGCAAGGCGGCCGTAGTGTCGTTTCTACGCGCAGGCGGCAAACTCATGGCGATCGCCGCGCCCGCGTTCGGCTGGATGCTCTCGAAAACGCCCACCGGCTGGGAGCCCAAAGACCGTTACAACGAGGCCCTTTACCGCGCGCTCACGGTCAAGCCGCTCACGCTCGCGCCTGGCGACTGGCAGTATGCCGCGAAGAATCCCACCAAGCCACACGCGGCGACGTCGGAGCGGCGCAACAGCTATAAGTTCTTCGTCGACCTCGAGGGATGGGCCACGTTCGCAAGGAAGCTGGCCAAGCCCTTCCGCAAGGGCCGGTCCGTGCTGACGTTCTGGGCCAAGGGCACCCCTCGCACGCCTAAGATGTGCATCGAATGCCGCGAGGCGGACGGGTCGCGGTGGATTGGCGCGGTCGAGTTGGCCGCGTCGTGGAAGCCCTACGTGATGCGGCCGCAGGATTTCCCAAACTGGCCTCATCCGCCAGGCAGACGCGGCGGGCCGGGCGACCGTGTGAACTTCGAAAACGTCGTGGAGATCCGCTTCGGCCTGGCCGGCAGCCACACGCCGAAATGCCGGCCCGGGCCGCACACGTTTTTCGTGCGCGACATTGCATGCGCGGCGTTTCCGTACGAGTCCGAGCCGGACTTCCGGCCGCCCGAGATCGAAGCGCTCTCGCCGTCGTACAAGCTCTACGCACTCGAAAACACCGCCGCGCTCGCGGCAGGGGCGGAGCAGGGCGTGCTCGACCCGAATTGGCGCGCGGCGTGGTCGGGCCGGGCGTATTCGCCCGTGTGGCGTCCGCGCGGCCGCGGGTTCGGCCGGGGGCGTTCGTGGCGATGGATTCCCATTGTCACCGCCGCAGACTCGCAGGGCCGGCGCCGGGGCGCGCTCATCTCGCTCATGCTCGGCGACCATGCGAACTTCGGCGCGATCTGGGCTAACATCGGCGTGGCGAATCCCGGCGACGCGCTCCGGCCGCCCATCGCCGACGTCCTCCCGCGCCTTGCAGAGGCGATGACCTCGCAGTGTTTCCTGCTCGAAGGAGGGAGCCGATTCTTCTCGTATCGAGACGGCGAGCGGATCGAGCTGGGCGCCGTCGCGACCAACCCCTCGCGCCGCCGGCGCGCCGCCACCGTCTCGCTCGAGCTGAAGACGCGCGACGGGACGCGACTGTTCCGGCACGCGTTCGAGGTGGCCTTAGCCCCGCGAGGCGTGAAGTCGGTCACGTGCGACTACGCCCCGGGCGCAATCCCCAGAGAAGGCCTTCTTGTCGAAACGCGGCTCCTTGAGCGGGGGAGAACCATCGACCGCATCACACACGCCATCGACCGACTGCCCAGCGAACCAGCCCGGCCCGACGAGTTCGTCCAGGTGCGCGGCAGCAACTTCTATCTTGGCGGCAAGAAGTGGTTCATGCGCGGGGTGAACTACCGCGCCAATTTCATCGCGGGCTACCCGACGCTCAACACATTCCAACGCGACGCGTACGACCCCGCGATCATCGAGCGAGACCTCTCGACGATGCAGCGGATGGGCATCAACTTCCTCAGCGCCATCCACGCACTCCAGCCGCCGCAGCCGGACGACCCGTCCGCGTATCGCGACTTGACCGACTTCCTCAACCGCTGCCGGCGGCATGGCATGAAGGTCTTCTACTTCCTGCCGTGGGGGAATCCTTTTGGGCGCGCCGACGTAGCGTCAATCAAGCGGCACATCGAGGCCGCAGGCATCAAAGACAACCCGGCCATTCTCGCGTGGGAACTTGCGTGGGAGCCCATCTACGGATTCGGCAAACGCAAACATCTGCCCGACTTGCGCGCAGAGTGGACGAGATGGATCGAGCAGCGATACGGCTCGGTCGAGAGCGCGGAACGCGATTGGAACTACAAACTGCCGCGAGAAAAGAACCTCGTCGCCATCCCCACGGCGCAAATGTGCACGGAGCACGGCGAATGGGATCGGACCGTGGCCGCGTTCCGCAGGTTTTACAGTGATTACGTGAGCCAGTGCTATTTGACAATCGTCACGGCGCTGCGCCCGTTTGACAGCCGCCACCTCATCACCTTCCGCGGCGGCGGATGCGGCATCCCGTACGGCTGGCGGTTCGCCCACCTTCACTCCGTCGGCGTTGCTAAGCACATCGATTTCCTCTGCCCCGAAGGATACAACCTTCGCACGACGCCGTGGGGCCAGCCGACTCCGGCAGACGACATCCGCAAGGGAGGGCTCATCACGCTCTACTATCGTTTCGTTAGCCGGGAGAAGCCCGTGGTGTGGATGGAATTTGGCTACACGGTCAACGGGTTTCGGGGCAAGTGGAAGACGGAGAGGGTTCACATTCCGCCCCAGCAGCTCGTTGACGAACAGCAGGAATACGAGCACTTCTATCGGATGTTCCTGGAGTCTGGCGCCCGCGGCGCCGCGCCGTGGTGGCTGCCCGGTGGCTTTCGGCTCGGCGAAAACTCCGACTTCGGCATACTCAATCCCGACGGAACCGAGCGGCCCTGCGCCGCGGTGATGCGGACGTACATGCCTATGTTTGCCCAGGTGCGCCACCAGCCGCCGAACGCATTTATCAACTTCGATCTCGACGCGCACTACGCCGACTCATGGCCCCTGTACGGCCAGCAGTATCTTGACCTCGTCAAGTCCGGCAAGCGGCCCTTCATCAGAACAGCCGGCACGGGCACGAACTCCGCCAACACGCCATTGACCGCTGTAGGGGATGTCGCCTACAACGGCCACAACCCGCCCATTTATCTCAACGCGGAGTTCAACTCGTTAGAAATGTCATTCACGCCCGGAGTCTGGCGCGAAGTGCGCGACGGGGACGTGCTCACCGCGCCGCGCGGGGCGAAAGTGCTGTGTCGGGCCTCGGTGGGCAACATCGGCGAGGCCGCGTGGCTCGCGCCCCGGCCTGGGCTGACGCAAGGAGGCGTCTATCTCGCCGGCCGCAAGGAGTACGGGCTGGAGTTCAAGGCGCCCATCGCCTCGGATACCAACTACCTCCACGACGCGACCGTGAAGCCGTTCGTGCTGATCCCCTCCCTGCGCGGCGAAACGCGGCTGTCCTTCGAGCTGTTGGCCGAAGGCCGCGCCCATTTCGGCGAGCGGAGGCGGGTGGTGGCACAGTGCAAATGAGGAGACTGTGGGATCCATCCGCACACCCGTCTGCCCACACCCTACCGCAGATTGGGCGCTTGTGAAATCCTACTCGTCCAGTGGGTGGAATTATGGCCGGAATGCTGAAAACAGGGCTCGCCATCGCCGCTGTATGCCTCGCGGCGCGCACGCACGCGCAGACTCCGCGCGTGTATCGAGAAGACCTGCGCGGCGCGCCCATCGGCGGGACGGTGCTCTTCGCCGATGGCTTCGAGAAGGACGCGGACCGCGACGGCGCGCCGGACAAGTGGTGGCGTCGCCGGGGCAAACTCACCTGGGATGAACGGGTCGCACACACAGGCCGACACTCCGTCCGCATCGACGGGCCGGGCGATTGGGGCCGAAGCTGCGGCCAGGGCAATTCCCGCGCTTTCGATCTGGCCCAAGAGCATTACTTCGTGGTCTGGGTGCGCGCGGAGGGCGTGGCGCCGCGTAGCGTGTATCTGGCCGCGTACTACTGGGATTCCAAAACCAAAAGCGCGGCTGGGCCGCGCGTCGAAAGCGCATCCATCGGCCCAACGCACGGATGGAAGAAGCTCGCCGTCCGCTTGCCGGCGCTGCCCGGCGCGGCGGCATCCGTGTGGGCCGGCGTGTCGCTGGTGTCGAGAGGCCAAACGGGGCGAGTGTGGTTTGATGATCTCCAAGTTGTCCGACCCGATCCGGCCGCCCAACCGCCGCCGCCCACCGCCCCGCGGCCGGGAGTCGCCAAGGCCGTCACGTTCCAAGGCCAAGAAGCCGTGCGCTTGGAAAACGACTTCGCGCGGGCCACGATCCTTCCCCACGCAGGCGGACGCATCGTCGAATACACACTCAAGGCGACCCAGACGAACGCGTTCCGTTAGGAGACGGGATACGAAGATTGGCTGCACTGCGACGGACGGCGGCGTTGGCCCGACCTTTCGCGGGCGCGGTTCGAGGCGAAGTTCTCCCCGCGCCCGGGCGGAGCCGTTGCCAAACTATCCGCGCTCGTGAAGCCCGTCGCAATCACGCGCACGGTCACTCTGGGGCCCGGCTCGCGGCTCACCATCACTACCCGACTGACGAATCGCGACTCGCGGCCTCACCGACTCGCGATCCAAACGCACCCAGAACTGCGACTCGCAGACCGAACGACGAACACCGTGGGGTGGGTGAGCCGTCGCAAGGGGCCGCCCCTGCGCATCCAGTCGTCCGCGTGGATCCGCGAGCCGGGGCGCTGGGTCGCGCTTTACGACCGCGACACCGGCGTGTTCCTCGCCAAGGTCTATCCGAAGCCGCCGGTGCGCGTGCACGTATACTGGACCGATTTCTTCTGCAACATCGAAGAACTGGCATCGGCCGAGACACTGAAGCCAGGCGAGAGCCTCGTTTTCTCGGCCGCATATTTCCTCGGCCGCGGCTGTGAGCCGCTCGACGTGTCGAACGCGTTCGCCTTGGGCTTCCGAGTGAAGCCGCGGACTCCCGCGCAAGCCCAGGTGGAGGCGCGGCTGTTCGCGTTTCAGCCCGGCCCGGTGCGCGTGGCGTTGTCGGTGAACGGCCGCACGATTGTGCAGCGCCGGTTCCGAGCCTCGGCCATGGCGTTGCACCGCGTGCTGTTCGAGGCGCCGGCGCCCGAAGGAGCAGAGTCCGCACGCACAGTGACCGTGGCCGCGCACGCGTCGGACCCAGGGCAGAGCCTGAAGGCCGCCGAGCGAGTGAACATGAGTGCAATGCGCCTCGCCGCGCGGTTGAACCGCGCGCGGTGGGAGGACTGGGGCGCCATCCGAAACCTGGGCTACTGGTATTGGTTCGGCCGGCTGTGGTTTTTCGGAGGCCCACAGTTGAAGCCGCTCGAAGACGGCTACCGCGTCCGCGTGCGCGACGGTGGCTCGACGTTTGGCGTGGGCTTCCGTTGGCCGAGGCCGCTGGAGCCGGGATACGTGTACCGCTTCGAGCTGCCGTTCCAGGGTGCACCGGATTTCATCGCGGTCGATGGCCGCGTGGTGTGGCGATTCGGCGAGGGCGAGTTAAGCCGTTCCGGCGCGGCGCTGTTCACGTACACGCCCCGCGAGCGCGGCCGTGGCATGATCTGGTGTGTGCGCGACGAGTCTCTCGGCGTCCATGGCCCGAAGGACGCGGTTGGGCTGCCCGCGGCGCTACGCCGCCAGTTCGTCGCCCGCTGCCGACGCACAAAGCCGAGCGCGCCTCTGCCCAGCACGCCACACGAATCGTGGCCTGAACCGGCGAACGCTTGGAAGACGCCGTGCGTGCAAACGGATTTCGAGCAGGTGTACAAGACGCCCGTGCCTTTCGACGCGGCGCCGTTGACGCCGGCCACGTATCCGACCGACGACGTGCGCGTCGGCGCGCTCATTCGCGGCCTGTGGCGTCGGGCCGACACGTACAAACTGCTCTGTGCGAACGGGGTGGACGGCGCCTGGGTGACCGAATGGCAGGATGCCGGGCCGCTGCCCGACGAAACGGTCGCCGAAATTCGCCGCCAGATACAACGCGGCCGATGGCGCTGGTTCGGCTCGTGGAGTTGCACCCAGCATCGTTGGCACTTGCGCCCCGACTGGCGCGAGCGTCTCTTCCCCGCCAGCATTCGTATCGCGAACTACGTCGCCGGCGCGTTCCCCTCGCTCGACTTCTACTTCATGCTGCCGGAGACGCAGAGCGCGTATTTCGGCGCGGATAAGCCATCGAACGACTTCGAGCGCATGCGCCGCATTCCGAAGATTCTGCGCGACTGGAAAGAGAACAAGATCTGGCCGCTACTGAAACGCCCAGGCCAAACCCGCGCCATTTACAACACCGACCATGCCTTGTTCCCCGTGGCCTACTATTACCGCGGCGGCGCGGACCTGGCGATGGTCAAGAATATCCACCGGCAGAACGTGGAGATCGTCGGCGCGAATGCGCGCGGCATGGCCCGCGCGTACGGCCGCCCTTTCGCGCTACACTACGACCCGTGGAACGGCATCTATCGGGACTCGGCATCGCCCGAAGAATTGCTGCACGTGTTCCGCATGTATTACTTTTACGACGCGGACTTCATCGACCACGAGGGAATCCCTTTTTTCGTGGAGGCCGACGGCCGCGTGCAGCCCACCGCGCCGGGCGTGAGCCTGCTCCGGGCCGCGCGGTTCATTCGACGCCATCCGAAGCGGGGCGAGCCGGTCGTGCGCATCGCGGCCATGCGCGGCTTTGGCGCGGGCGCGCATCCCTACGTGCAAGACGAACTCGCGTGCAAGAGCACCGGCGGTGGCTGGAGCCGACCGAAGGCGGGAATCGCCGAGATGCAGGACTTCAACCTCCTGCGCGTGTTCCTGCCCGACTACGGCGTGTATTGGCAAACGAAGCTCGAGCGCTTTTGCACGGGCACGCCCTACGGCCAGTTCGACCTCATTCCGTGGGACACGCCGGTGGCGCATTTGCGCACGTTCGAAGTGGTGGTGATGATGGGGCTGCACGGCATGGACAAGGCGCAGTGGGCGCGGTTGGAAGAGTACGTGCGCGGCGGAGGGACGCTCGTGGCCGCGTTGGGGCAATTCCGAGCGCCAGGCGACGAGCCGCGGCCGCTGGTCGAGGCCGACCTCGCCAAGTTCCCCGGCGTCGAGGTAGAAACCAATCAAGCGCGTCCCGTGGAAAAGGACGCCGGGGCTCCCCTCGTCATGCAGTTTGACGGAACGCGGCGCGAGGGCAAGGTGAGCCGCTACTTTGCTGTCACACCAGAGCCGGGTGCGCAGATCCTCGCGCGCACGCCTGCGGGCGCGCCCATCGTGCTGCGCATCGCGCACGGCCGCGGACGGGTGTTCCTCTTCTGCACGCCGTATTTGACGAGCGTGAGCGAAGACGCCGGAGCCTGGCTGCTCGGGAGGCTGGCCGAGCGGACGCGTCTGCTCGAGCTGCGGCCCGCGTCGGACTGGCTCGAATACGTCGTGCACCGCAAAGGCGACACGTACGCGGTCGCGTTGTTCAACCACGGCCGGCTGCGTTTCCCCGCGGGCAACGGTCCCGACCACGGCGCGTGGGAAGGCGAACTCGTGCTCCGTCTCAACCGTTGGCCAGGCCTGGGAGGCAAACGCTTGGCCGCGTTCTCCGTTGACCCGCAAACGTTCGCACTAAGGCCCCTGCACGTTGAGAGCGGAGATGGCGTTTTGCGGGTGAGGACGCGGGTGGATCGGTTTGCGGAAGTCGTCATCGCAGAAGGCGGCCGGTGATAGGATGCAAATGAGGCGACTCGGGGCAGGGACCAACTGGCGCACGCGGCCCATCGAAAACCGAACGCCGACAAGCGAAAACCGGCCCCGATGCCTAGCCCGCATTTCTCACGAGTCCAACGACCGCAGATGCAACGAAGACGGGCCGACCGCGTGCTCGGGCACGCAGAGCGCCCGTCTGAAGCCGCAGATGCGGTCGGTGGGCTCGCCCGAAGGGCCAGCCCCTCCGCTGGCTCCCAGAACAGACTGTCCAAGAACTGGCTGGCTTCATTCGCAAGCAGA
>JAJRTI010000808.1 GCA_024278415.1 Planctomycetota bacterium
AGCGACACGCCGTTGAGACGCGGCGTGGGCTCGTGAGGCGCAGACGGTTCGTCGAACGCGGCGCGGCCGTCTTGGCCGACCATCTCGTCGCACCCGGCCGCTAGCGCGAGGACCATGTCGCCGGTCGCGTCGACGTATGCATCCGCTGTGACCGCGTCGCCGGTATGGAGCACGAGGCGGTCGATGCGCGACCCGCTCATGGATACGTCCGCGACGGTGGCGCGCTTCAGTAGCGTACAATTGCCGGTCTCGGCGAGCATCGCCTCCACGACGTCGCAGTACGCGGCCGGCTCGAACACGATCCCATGAAGGTGCTCCCGCGCGAACGCTTCGTTCTTGGAAAGCTCGACGAGACCGTGGCGGCGCAACGAATCGCTGTAGCGCCGGCTGTCGTCGATGCGGTGCAAGCCGCCGGGGAACTTGTAGGGTTCGTCGGCCCTGGGCCAGCAGCAGTGCCGGTCGTATGAGTAGATGCCGACCGCTTTGGGGATACGGCGCAGGCGGCGGTAGATATCGTAAGGGATGCCCGTCGCGCCCGCGCAGGGCTCCCAGCAGTGCACGCCGGCGCGGGTGGCCGTGCCGCCGACCGTGTCCGCCTTCTCGACGAGCAACACGGACACGCCCAATCGCGCCGCGGCGAGAGCCGCGCCGATGCCGCCGCTGCCGGCGCCGATGACGATGAGGTCGTAGTGCTTGGGCATAGGGTTGCTGCTAAGCGTTGGCGAGGCCTGCTAAAGGCCACTTGATTTCGCGGGCGCAAGATAAGCATAATCTCCCGCTTTGGGCAATCGCTTCGCGGCCATCTCACAACGGACATTCGCATGGACCGCTACTCGCACGTATACAAGGGCTCGCCACCCGACCATTGCTGTTGCGACCAGGCGTTGCGGCTACTGCCGAACGGCGAATGGGCCGTCATCTTCATGACCGGCGGCGACCACGAGCCGCGGAAGGAGAACTTCGTGGCGCTATGCCGGTCCCGGGACGAGGGCCGCACGTGGGGCAGGCCGGAGACGGTGCTGCGCTTCGACGACCGAGCGTGCTTGCTATCGGAGGCGTACGTGCACGGCGACGAGATCGTGATCATCGCGCAGACTCACGAAGGCTTCTTCGAGGACTGGCGCGTGTTCACCACGCGTAGCCGCGACAACGGCGCGACGTGGAGCGATTTGGCTCCCTTCGATCCTGCCCCGCGGCGGGCATTCATCCGCAACCTATACGTCGCGTCGTGGGGTGAATGGTTCCTCCCACTTCAGACGTACGACACGGCCGACGATCCCACGCCGTCGCCGCTCAAGGACGGCTCCTTCAAGGCCGCGCACAACGCCGCGCTGATCAGTGTTGACGAAGGCAAGACGTGGGCGCGGTCGAATCTCATCGGCCCCATTCATGGGTGGGCGGAGAACAACCTCGTCGAATTCTCGGACGGTCGCATGGTCATGCTCATCCGCGCGGACGGCAAGGGCTGTCTCTACCGTAGCGAGTCGTCCGACCGCGGGCGCTCGTGGAGCCACCCGGCGCCCACGGACATCCCGAACCCCGGCAGCAAGTTCCGCCTGCATCGGCTGAACGACGGCCGCATCGTCCTGATCCACAACGCACACCCCACCGCGCGCACGAACCTGTCCCTGTGGCTCAGCGATGACGATATGGCTTCGTGGAGCTACCAGCGGCTGTTGACGGATTTCCCCGGCAAGCTGCAGTATCCCGACGGGTTCGTGGATGAGGCCGCGGGGTACGTGCACTTCGCGTTTGACTACAACCGGCACGACGTGATTCATTGGTCCGCGAAGCTGCCGGAGTGATTCGTAGCCGGCAGCCCTGCGCATGTAGCCGAACGCGTCAGCGGTCGGGCAGCTTCAGTTCGTAGCCGGTTCCGGAGACACGAGGTCGGACGCTTCGCGTCCTTGGCTCATGTCCCCGCCACCCCAACAGAAAGGATCCCTCACTTGTCCTACCAAGTCGATTTCCACATCCACACGTACCACTTAGGCTGCGCGAACGAGACGATGACGTTGCCGGCGATCGTGGAGGACTTGCGCAATCTCGGGGTGACGAAGTTCGGCATCTCGGATCATCTCAACACGCGAGACAAGCTCCCGCTGCACGAGAAGATCAAGGCCGACATCGACGCGTTGCCGGCCGGCGACGGCGCCATGGAGCTGTACTTCGGCGTGGAGTTGAACTTCATGAGCAGCGACGGCGAGTTTGCGTACGACGAGGACATTCGCGATGCGATGGGCTTCCAGTTCGCCATCGGCGGCATCCACGCGACGTACGTCGACGCATACGACATCGACAAGATCGTCGCGATCCAGCACCGGCACCACTTGCTCACGTGCCAGAACCCGTTGGCCGACGTCGTCGTGCACCCGTGGTGGTTCGGCAAGGGGCCGTTCGAGACCAACGGCTGGCCGTGGTTCGACGACATGTCCGTCGTGCCGGAGAGCATGACGCGGGAACTGGGGCAGACCGCGGCGGAGACGGGCACCGCGGTCGAGATCAACGCCGCGGCGATCTTCTACACCCCGAACTACTCCGATCGCTTCAAGGAGCAGTACGTCGACTACCTCGCCGTGTTGGCCGAGACGGGCTGCCAGTTCTCCATTGGCAGCGACGCGCACAGCAGGGACCACTTCAACGGGCTGGAGGCGGTCGTGGCCGCGGCCCAACGCGCGGGGATCACGGAGGACCGCATCTGGGCGCCGGCGTGCGAGCCGTATCGCTTGGCTTAGGCCGTACGACACAGGCCGCACCCGCGGCATGGGTGTGAGCCTCGACAGCGTTTTCGTCCGGCGGTATGCAACCTAGCCTACCGCCGCCCCCATCTCCTGCGATGGCCTCGATGGCACGCCCGCGGCCCTAAACTCATGGCAGAGCTTCGCGAGCACGAGCGCGTCGCTTGGCAGGTGCACGTGGCCCCTCGGGCCAAGGCCATGGAGTTCAGTGTTCGCCTCGGCGCCCAAGACAGGGTAGCCCTTTAGCGGAGCCAGAAACGCCAGCGAGCACCGATCGCTGCGCTGATACACGTTTACCCAGCGCTCAACATTGGCGGGCCGCGTGAGCACTTCCCCTCTACGTGCAACATACCTCCAGCCTTTTGGAATAGGGTCGGCAGTGAAGCCGAGTCTAATCCGAATCATGCTCCCCGCCACTTGCTCGGCAAACTGAATGGCCGCATGGCCTCCATTGCTGAATCCGAGGACGGCCACTGCGGTGTCCGTGGCGCTCTGACAGACTCTTTGGGTGTCGCGGACCGCGGCGCGCACGCCCCGCGCGGCCTGGGAGTAGTAGCGGATCGAGCAGCCGGGAAATGTGTGCGCCAGCAGGGGGAGCCAGTGGTTCTTCACGAACGAATACGAGAATCGAACCCGGTCGCTCGGATGGCCTGAGAATCCCTCGAATGCAACGACATGCCAGAACACGTGGCTCTCCGATGGGCCGGCCTCACAGTGAGGCGCGCCGCCAACCGTCGGCAAAAGAACTTGCAGCACGATGCCAATCAACCGTAGGAGGGCATGCCCGCGATGTCAAGTTGGAAATGCTTGGCCAAGGCAAGCGCTGCATGGCAAGCGGTGTAGGCTCTGCAAGAACGCGCAGCGCCCGGCGCAGACGCTGTCGTGCGTCTGCGCCGGGCGCGTGGCGAATGGTTTCGTTTACGGGCAGGCGCTATTCGGCATCGCCGCCTCGGCGACCGCCCTTGCCGCGGCGCTCTCGCATGCGGCGCATGGCCTCTCCGAGTTCCTCTTGATCGAGGAAGCCGTCCCCGTTCGCGTCGATCTTATCGAACGCTTGGGGCCGTGGGAACTCTTCCTTGGACAGCTTGCCGTCGCCGTCCTTGTCCATGCGCTTGAAGGCTTCGAGGCCCTTGCCTTCGCCTCCGCGGCGGCCGCCCATACCGGCCTTCTGCATCGCGTCGCGCATGGCTTCGTGCAGAATGCGGCCCAACTCAGCGCCCTTGAACTCGTCCTTGGTGATGACGCCGTCGCCGTTCGCGTCAATCGCGCTGAACAAGCCGTCTTTGTCCACGTTCTCCCAAAGCATCTTCTGGCGCACTTGGCCCATCTTGCGCAGTTCCTCCTCGCTGAGACTGCCATCGCCGTTTTCATCGAGGCGAGTAAACATGGCCTCCGGGCCGCGATACTCGTCCTTGGAGATTACGCCATCGCCATCTTGATCCATCCTGGCGAGCAAGCCGCCTCGGCCGTGTTGCCCAGGCCCGCGCCGGCCTCGGCCGCCGCCCTGTTCCTGCGCGAAAGTCATCTGTGCCAGAGCCAAAGCTAACACAATCGTGCCAATGAAAGCCTTCTTCATTGCCAAATCTCCTCAGTCGTTTCAAGGGCGGTTTTTGACGAACAGCCGCCGAGACCGTGTCTGTCGAGTGCCACGTTGGCGCTCGCTTCATTGTGGATTAGCAACAGCAATACCAACAACGAAACGCCGCCGCAAGTGCCATACGTTGGCGCTATCGGCCGATTGGCGCGCAAACTGGCCCAATGGCCACGTATGAGGCGTGGTGCTGAAAGTGTGGGCTCCGGCCACAGCCATGCGGGACAATCCCACACCTTGCAGCGTCATGCGCGGACGAACCGCTGGCCCGACACCCGGCGCACGCAACGCTTGATCTCCAAGATGGTGAGCGTGCTCGATGCTTGTGACGCCGGCAGCCCGGACTCTTCGATGATCTCATCGATGGACTTCGGCGCGGACGGGGAGAGCAAGGCAAAGACCTTCTTTTCTTGCTCGGTCATGGCTAAGGTGCGCGCGTCGTCGGTCTGGTCCTCGGCGAACTCGGCCGCGGCCGGCGCGAGCGGGCCCAGTTCCTCCAAGATATCTGGGCACGACTCGACGAGCTTCGCTCCTTGCCGGATGAGGTGGTGGGGGCCTCGGCTGGTGGGGCTGTCCACCGGCCCCGGCACGGCAAAGACCTCCTTGCCCTGCTCGTTGGCCCACTTGGCCGTGATCATGGCGCCGCTGCGCCGCGCGGCCTCCACGACGACCACGCCGAGCGACATGGCGCTGATGATGCGGTTGCGCGGGGGGAAGTTCGTGCGGCTAGGGGGAGTCGCGATCGGCAGCTCCGACACGACCGCTCCACTGTCGGCGATGGCGTCGGCCAGTTCGCGGTGCTCGGGCGGATACGTCTTGCCGAGCCCGTTGCCCACGACCGCGATGGTGCGGCCTTGCGCCCTGATGGCGGCCCAATGCGCGGCCGCGTCGATGCCCCGGGCCAGGCCGCTCATCACCGTCGCACCAACAGTGGCCAGGCCGGCCGCCAGCCGCTGAGCCTGTGAGAGCCCGTACTGAGTACACCGCCGCGAGCCGACGATGGCCACGCTCAGGATATCTTTGGGCAGCACCTCGCCGCGCACGTAGAGCACGAGCGGAGGGTTGGGAAGCGCGTTGAGGCCGCGCGGATACTCGTCGTCGAGGTACGTGACGACACGCACGCCCACCCGCTCGGCCGCGGCCAGTTCGCCGTCCACGTCGGCCTCGTCCCGGCTGCGCACGAAAGCCGCGGCGGTCTTGGCGCCCATGCCGTGGACCTGCGCCAGCTCTTCCACTCCGGCCGAGAAGATGCGCTCACACGAGCCGAACCGCTCGAGAAGGCGCTGGTACAGGGCCGCGCCCACGCGTTCAGCGAGGTGGATGCGCAGGATGTTGCGTAGGTCTTCGGAATCCACAGCGGGGGTTAGGGGGCAGGGGTTAGTGCAGGCGCGCGCCGGTCGTGGTCATGGCGATCTTGCCATGGCGCACTCCCTTGGTGCTGACCAAGCGCTCGGCGATGTGGCGCACGCGGCCGGCATGGCCCCGCAGCACAAGCACTTCGAGGCAGTTGTGGCTGTCGAGATGCACGTGGAGCGACGACACCACCGTCTGGTGGCTGTCGTGCTGAAGGTCGAGCAGCTTGTCTGCCAATTCGCGCACCTCGTGGGAGTACACGAGCGTGACGGTCGCCACGGTCTCCTGCTCCTCGCTCTCCCACTCGACTTGCACCAACTCGTTGCGCAACAGATCGCGAATGGCCTCGGACCGGTTCGCGTAGCCCTTGCGTTCGATGAGTGCGTCGAACGCGTCCAGCAGTTCCGAGTCCATGCTGACGCCGAAGCGGACCAACTCTCCCATGATGAGGCGCTCCTTAGTTGGGGGTGTAGGTCTGATTGTACGTATCCCAACGCGTCGCATTCTGGAGTTTCAGTTTCGAAGTGGATTCAGGCAGGTTCACAACAAACGTCCCGGCTCTTCGCCTGCGTGCAACCCCTCGCGGACACCGCAGCCCGAAGGG
>JAJRTI010000809.1 GCA_024278415.1 Planctomycetota bacterium
CCCGTCTTCCTCGCCATGGCTGCCTGCGCGCACGCCATGCCCAAGACGATCTACGAGGGCAAAGAGGAAGTGCTCGTCCTCGACCAATGGGGCTCGCCCAGCCGCTGGGCCGTGGCGGAGTGCACGGTCACCGCGTCGAAGGACCGCGTGGCCGACGGCCGTCCCACCGTGCGCATGCACATCCCAGTTGACTATTTCGCCGGGGAGAAGAAGTATCCCATCGGCTGGCCGCGCGCGTGGATCACCGTAAAGCAATTGTGGGAGACGGACTGGACGCGCTTCGAGCGCTTCGAGTTCAGCGTGTACACCAAGTCGTCCCGCGCCAAGCTGCCTGGCACTCCGGTGACGCTCATCCTCTCGTGCCCGGGCCGAGCGCGCCAATGGGTGTACCGCATGAGCGAGTTGAAACTCAATCAATGGGTAAAGTTTTCCTTGCCCATCAGCAAGATGAAATACGTCGATACGGTCAAGACCGTCAAGTTCTCCATCTCGGAATCGAACTACAAACACGGCGACACGATCGATTTCTACATCGGCGGGTTCCGCTTCGTCCGCTCGACCGAGTGCCAGCTCAGCGAGATGACGATCAAGACGAAAGCCGTTTACGAGGGAAGCGCCACACTGGACGTGGAGGTCGACGTGGCCGGCGTGCCTAAAGGCGTCAGCCGGCCGGTGCCGTTCACGATTCGGCAAGGCGGCAAGGTGCTGCGACAGGAGAGTCTGCCCGTGCGCCGCGGGCGCTACACGCTCGCCATCGAGATTGACGAACTGAAACTCAAACCCGGAACGTACCGCCTCATCGCGTTCGAGGGCGACAAGGACCGCGAGCGGACCGGCGAGTTCCGCGTGGTCGAGAGCCCTTGGAAGGAGCAGTAGGCATGAGGCCCACCCACGAGAACACTCGCGCCGGGCGGCCTCGTCCGCCGCACTGTAGCCATGTGTTTGCCGGCCTGGTGCTGCTCGCCTGCGCGGCCGCTCAGGCCCAGATCGCCACCTACACCGTCCCGCGCACCAACCAGCCGCCCAAACTCGACGGCCGGCTCGATGACGCGTGCTGGAAGAAGGCGTGCGTCGTGGACAGCTTCGGCCTGCTCGGCGGCCAGGCGGCCAAGAAGCGGCCGACTGCGAAAACGGTTGCCTACCTCACGTATGACAGCGACGCGCTCTACGTCGCGTATCGCTGCGAAGAGCCGCTCGCGGACAAGCTCATCATCACCACGAAGGAGCACGACGGCCCCACGTGGAAGGACGACGGCGTCGAGCTGTTCTTCAACCCCAGCGGTGACCGCAAGCGCTACTGCCAGATCGCGATCAACGCCGCGGGCGTGATCATGGACAACTACGGCGCGCTCCCTGCGCGCACACTCGACAAGAGCTACGAGACCGGCGCAACGGCCAACGCGCGCATCGGCAAGGGCGAGTGGACGCTCGAGGTGCGCATCCCGTTCGCCGGCCTGCCCATCGAAGACCTCGACAGTCCGTGGACGTTCCACCTCGCGCGGCACCGCGCCGCGGGCAACGAGTTGATCACGAGCCTCCGCTCGCCCGTGACCGGCTTTCATGAACTCGACAGCTTCGACGTGCTGAAAGGCATTTCGCTCAAACACCGCCGCGTCGCGGTCAAGAGCATCGACGTGGGGGAGTTGCTCGCGGGCACGAACATCGCGCGATGTACGCTCAAAAACGTCAGCAGCAAGCCAGCGAAGGTGACCGTGGCCGCCGGAGTGGCCGGCGCAAACGCGCCCCACCGCGCCCAGAAGACCCTCTCGCTGGCGCCCGGCGCCGTCGCGGACGCAGAGGTCCGGTGGGTGCTCAACGACGGGCTGGCAGGCAAGGAGGCCTTCCTTGCCGTTCGGCTCGACGGCCAAGTGCTTCGACGGGTCGCCAAGCGCATCGAGTCCGTGCCGCCCATCTTCGGCGAGCTGTCGCTTCGCGCACACTACTGCGACCCCAACGAACCCGTGCGCCTGGAGTTGCCCATCCAGCTCGCCGAGGGCTCCCGCGGCGAGTGCCGGCTGGCCTGGACCGCGAGCGACGCGTCAGGCGCGACCGTGGGCCACGGTCTCACCGTGGTGCGCGGCTCGTCCGCGGTCCTGCGCCTCTACTGGTTGCGCTGGCGGCCGGGCTGGTACACGCTCTCGCTCGACCTCACGCGCCGCGGCCAGGCCATCGCCTCGCGCACCGAGCAGATCCGCCTCGTGCCGAGCCCGTGGGCGGGGTTCTGAAGCTACACGTCCGAATTCGCCAGACGGCCTCACGATCTGTCATTCTGAGCGAAGCGAAGAATCTCGCGCCACGAGGAGTTGAAGCCCGAAGGGCTTCCGTCCTACAGCCCAGGGTTCGCGAGCGAAGCTCGCAACCCTGGGTCGCCGGCCCGCACGCACCACACAACCCCGAACGGGGTTGCGTCCTTCTCTGATCGCATGGTCAAAGGACGAGCCGACACAACCCCATTCGGGGTTGGCTGCGCGGCCCGACTCGCCCCCAGGGTAGCGGACTGCGTCCGCAACCCTGGGCTTTAGGACGGAATCCCCTTGGGATTCCGGATGGCATTGCTTCGGCCGAGGTATTTCTGGAGACACCCATGAGACTCGCACTCACGTTCGCCATTGCCCTCTCAGCCGCCTGGCCCGCCCGCGGCGCTGTGGTCAAGCTCGACTTCGGCACGGCCAAGTCGCCCGTGCGCCCGGGCTTCACGCGCATCACGCACGAGACGCGGGTCGACAAGGCGCACACCATCGGCTGGATCAAGAAGGGCGCACTCGCCTCCAAGAACGTGCCCGTGAAGCGCGACTGGGTCTACAGCGAGGGCCGCGGGTTCGCATCGCCGCCCGCGCGCTACACCACCGACCTGAGCCAAGACCACGTGGAGAGCCGCGAGCCGGCGACGCTCCAGATTCCGCTACGCGATGGCCGCTACCGCGTGTGGCTACTGTGTGGGCACGCGGGGGGCAATCGGTACCAGGTCTGGGACATCGCGGTGTCCGCCAGCGGCCAATCGGGCACCCTGACACAAGCTGGCGGCGGTGCGATCCGCAAGGTCGAGACGGCCGTGCGCGTTAGACGTGGAAAGCTTGCCGTGACCTTCACCTCGCGCAGCAAGTGGCTCGTGAACGCGCTCGTCGTCGCGCCGGAGGCCGAATGGCCCAACGTGAAGAAGGAGCTGATCGACGCGCTCGAATTCGAGCACTTCGTCCTCCCGCCCGACGTGCTGAAAAAGTGGAGGCATCAGCCGCACAAGGACGACTCGCCGCTGCCCAGCTTTTCCGAGGCGGACAAGGCGCGCGGCTTCGCGGTCTACCACCGCCACTACCTCGACGTGGTCTGGCCCAACACCAAGCCGCGGCCGCGCGACCTCGCGGCGCCGGTCCGCGCGTTTGCCGCGCGCAACGACTACGAGCCCATGACGTTCACCCTCTTTCCCCTGCGCGACTTCCAGTCCGTCGAGGTGGAGGTATCCGACCTCCGCGCCCGTTCCGGCGCGGCCATCGCCAAGGAAGACATCGACGTGCGCTACGTGCGCTACATGTACGTGCGGCCCAACTACCGCGTGTACGGCGTGTATTACCGCGCGCCCGACGTGCTCATGCCCATGACGCCGCAGCCTCTGGTGAAGCATGCGAATTTCCGCGTCTGGCTCACCGTGTTCGTCGACGCGTTCGCC
>JAJRTI010000810.1 GCA_024278415.1 Planctomycetota bacterium
ATGGCCGGCTTGGTGGCGCCCCGGGAGATAGCGCTGCGCTTGGCGAAATTGCCCTTGCAGCGCGGGTCGCTGCCTTGCCAGCCTTGCGGCAGATAGACGAGGGGGCCGTCGTAGTAGCGCCAGGACACGCGCTGGAGGTTTATCGAGTAGAGCGACCGAGCGCCGTTAGCCGGCACGACGAGCGCCTCCATCGGGGCCGGCTTATCGGACGACTGCGCCTCCCGAGCGAACTTGGGTAAGAAGATCCGCACCGCGTGCAACGCCTGCTGTTTGCCGCCCTGGGTCCAGTGCGCCCACACGTGCACCGGGTAGAGAGCGGAGTATGCGCCCTCGCGCGCCGCGATCTGGAAACTCGTAGTCTGCTTGGCCCCGCCCGCTACTTGCACCAAGCGCTTCGTGGCGCCCACGGCGTACCACTGGTCGACCAGGCCGCCGACTTCGAGGTGGACGTTCAAGGGCTGCCTGCTCGTGTTCTCGACGGCCACCTGCACGATGGCTGGTGAGTCGTACGCCGTGATCTTTGGCACGTCGCCGATGGTCAGGCGCAACGGCCCACGCGTGGCGGTGTGGCCGTTGAGCGCGTGGCACGTCGCGGCCATGCCCACGAGTGCAATCGCAAGCAGTCTCCTTGTTGGCATGCAATCCTCCGTTGATGAGCGCCAGTGTCACGTTGTCGCGACGTACGTGATAGCGTGCGCATATCTTATCGCTGGCCCACTAATGGGTCAATGAAGGCGCATATGGGCGCCCATGGTGTTTGTGTCCGTGCGTCCGTCTGGGGACACGATGCGGTAGCCGATGTCGCCAGACTTCGGGTGCGTCGTGGCGTGAGAGGGCTACATGTCGCCCTTGAGCAGCTCGTGCGCATTCCGATAGGCAATGGCGTCGATAGTGGCCGCTGATGCGCCCGCTTGGTAAAGAAAGGCCACCATTTCGGAGATGCAGGGTGGGTACGGGTTCTCATCAGGGGAGGAGCCGAAGATCATGCCGTAGGGAAGAAACGGCGGGCCGACGCGCGTGGTCCAGTCTGTGCCGGCGATCAGGCGGTTCGTCGGGATGCGCTTCAACGCGCTCGGCACGCCGGGCGAACTGAAGTCCCGGACCTCAGCCCACCAGTTGTCCGGCCATTGCCCGCAACGCTTCTCGATGAGGTCGAGGTAAGTGTCAATCACGGCCGGATCGTCTTTGTCTGTGCCAACCGCGTGAGCGATGATGACCTTGGCCTCTGGCACGCGCTGCATGAGCCCCAAGATGTCTTCGAGTTGCTCGCAACCACCGGTCCAGCCGCCTTGGGCGCTGTTCGACGTGGACACGTGGATCTGCACCGGCACGTTGTACTCGACTGCCTTGCGTACGAGTTGCGCGCTCGCGTCGCAGTCCATCTTGAAGTCGAACATGTACTGGAGCATCTCGCCGAGTTGCACAAAACCCCACCGCTCGAAGCATTGCTCCATGGTGCGGAGCGAGTCGTCCAGGAAGTTGGGGTTCACAATGCAACTGGCCATGAGGCGGCCGGGCGCGGCCTCCGCTATGCAGTGGATGAATTCGTTCGCACGGGACGACCCGTCCGACGTGGTCTTGACAATCGTATTCCAATACGCATCCGGGCTGACGACGAACCGCAGGTCGGTCTGTTCGGCGTCGAGCACCGCGAGCAAGTCGGAGACAAGATGCTGCCGCGGCGAGCCGTCGCCGTTGCGGTCGCTAACGTGGATGTGCGTGTCGATCCAGTGTGTGGGGAGCGTTTGCATGTTGGATTGAGATCCAGAGGGGTAGGGGGGCTGTTTGGATTCCGGAACGCCGTACGGCGCAATGGTGCTGACTTCGTGTCCGTCGCGAAATGCCCCGCGACGGGCGCTTGTAGCGCGCTCGTAAGAGCGTCGCTGGCCGGTCATGCGGGAAACCACAGAACGGAACGCACTGACGTGCGTGCTACCAGCGGGCTCCGTGCATTTCGCGACAGAGAGGACCTAAGCGATTCTGTTGTCCCGTAGGGACAATTGAGCTGGGACCGCGGATCGCCAAGTGGCCCGTAGTCCCGTAGGGACGACTGAATGCTGGGAACGGGCGCAGATTGGCGATTCGCCGATGTTCAGCCGTCCCTACGGGATTGGCAACTGACCTCAGACGGCACAACTCCCAGCGCTGAAGCGCTGCGCTATTCTCGGTCGTCCCTACGGGACGCAGGGCCTAAGTTCGCGCCATTGCGCCGTCCGGCGGACGCTCTGGCAGAGGAGGCCCTTACGCGCCTCACGACGAACGTGCTTCTGGGTCGCTCGCGGTGGGCATAGCGCTATTTCGTGTGAACAAACCATCGCGTGATGAGGAAATCGCCGGTCGTGGGTTTGTACCACTTCACGCCGGAGAGGTCTGGCGACTTCGCGGTGGGGCGGGGCCCGGCGACGCCAGCGGGCACGATGCCTTTGGGGCCGCGGTAGAGTTGCGGTCTGGCGCCCCGCTGAAGGCCGCGCGCGGGCGTGTCCACCAAGTTCGCGTTTGCTTGCTCGAAGTACGCGAAGCTCTGCTCGATATCAGGGCGTCGTTTCCGAGTCGCGAGGAAGTAGATCGATTCGTCGCCTCGATTGCGATCCAAGACAAAGAACATGGTTTGGCGCTGCTGCTTGGGCGGGACGTGGTGGATTATGCCTGGGGCTTCCGGCTTGCCCATGCTTGCCGCGCTACCGAAGAGGCGGCTGGGGTAGAGCGGGTAGAAACGGCCGGTCACGTCGAGTTGCACGATGTACACGTAGCATGGCGAACTCACGCTAAAGGCGATGCCGTACTTGTCGCCTTGGCCGTCCTGCCCACCGGTATCGTGCAGTGTCTCGCCATCGCGGAGAGGACGCGGCACTCCCCATCTGGGCTTCATATAGATTTCGAATAGAACGGAGAGGGGGGCGCCATCGCCGGCCGTGGTTGCCAGCGCGCTGTCGTCCGTCAGCGCCACCGCCAGGCCAACGACTTGTCCAGCATAGCCACGGCTGACGATCTTCGAGACGTGTGTGTACAGCCCGACGTAGTCCACGAGTTGGTCTGCGCCGCGGCTGCCGCCAACGGATCGGCTTCGGATCTCGATGCCCTGTCGCAGCGGGCGCTTCCGGCGCTGTTGCGCAATTAGCAAGGCGAGGTTGCGCAGGTGTTTCTTGGGAGTGTCCTTGGGCAACTTCGTGAGGAGTTCCTTGGCGATTCGGGCGAGTTCCTTCTCGGACAGGAGGGCCACTTTCTCGGTGTCCTTAGCCTGCTTCGCCTCCTTGGCGAATGAGAGTGAACCAATAAGAAGCGCAGCAGTCACGGCTAGAGGCAATCGTGCAATCGAGTGCATGAGTCACACCTCCACAAAGTAATACGACAACACTGCTCAGCCATTCAGGGAGGCTTCCAACGTATTCAGAAAGACCACGAATGGGGAGAAGGGGGGGGATGGTCGCGATTCTTCCTTCGTAACACTTCAGCCAAGTACAACAGCCATGTACCGGAATACTGTCAAAGCTTCCGTGCAACGCCGCGCGTTGGGGTATCTGAATCCCAACGGGATTCCGGATATCAGCCCAGGGTTCGCGAGCGAAGCTCGCAACCCTGGGTTTTGAGGCGCTGCCCTGGCCCCAGGGTTGCACCTCTTGGGGTGCAGGTCTGAACGTACGTAGTAAACTGGGCGTTCATTCCCGTGGTGCGCCGGCGCAGAATGCACATGCGCCGAAGGCGCATCACAACATAGCCCAGTGCAAGCTCGTTTGGCCGCGTCAGCGGGCGAACGAGCGCCGCGCTGGGAAGGATGCCGAAAACAAGCCGCCAACGCTGAAAGCGTTGCACAAACGCGGCCCGCCAGCCTTGTGGAACGCTTTCAGCGTTCCTTGGCCTGGCGCCGACGCGGACCCCGCGCGGCGCCGCGCGGGGCGCGGCTTGCACTGGGCTATGTTGTGGCAGCCCTTCGGGCTGCGGTGTCCGCGAGGGGTTGCACGCAGGCGAAG
>JAJRTI010000811.1 GCA_024278415.1 Planctomycetota bacterium
TCTGCTTGCGAATGAAGCCAGCCAGTTCTTGGACAGTCTGTTCTGGGAGCCAGCGGAGGGGCTGGCCCTTCGGGCGAGCCCACCGACCGCATCTGCGGCTTCAGACGGGCGCTCTGCGTGCCCGAGCACGCGGTCGGCCCGCCTTCATTGCATCTGCGGTCGTTGGACTCGTGAGAAATACGGGCTAGCGACGGCCATCGGGGACTGCTCGTACGCTCCCAGACTCGGAGGGACAGATGAGCCAGTACGATGTGAGATGCCTTGAGCCGAGCGATCTCCCGGCCTGGGACGCGATGGTCGAAGCTTCGCCCCATGCGACCGTCTTCGATGAGTCGCGATGGATACAGGCCATGGCCGAGGCCGCGGGGACGGACATTCGGCTGGTGGGGGTATTCGACGGCGACAGTTTGGTCGGCGGGGTGCATCTACAGCATCGGGAGCGCTTGGGCATGCGAATGGCGCGCGGGTGCCGGCTCTCCCCCACGAACTCATGCGTGGTCCGTGTGCCGGCCGAAGCGCCGCGCGTGGAGCGGGAACGGCTCGTGCTCGAAGTGACCCGCGCGCTCGGCGAGTTCCTCGGCCCCCAATATGACTTCGTCGCGATCACGAACAGCCCCGGCCTCGCGGACGTGCGTTCCTTCCGATGGTTGGGCTGGCGTACGAGCGTGTGGTACACGTACCATGTGGACCTGCCCAACATGCCCATGGCCAGGCACGACGAGGCCCTCAGGCGAGCGGCCGAAGAAGCGGGCCTGAGCCACCCTGTGATGAAGGACGTGGGCGCGCCCGAGCGCTTCCACGCGCTGGCCGCCAAGGCCTCCCAGCACGACGGCGCGGAGCCGGCCGTTTCCCTCGCCCAACTCTCGCACCTCCACGAGCAGTTGCCCGACCTTGTGCGCATTCGCGCGGGGACATGGGAAGATCGCGACGCCGACGTGTTCGGCATTGTCTGCGTGTTGGACCGCAAGCGGAGCATCACCCATGCGATGTGGGCCGCATACGACCCGGCCCTGCGCACCGCGCCGGTGGTGTACTCGTTCACGTGGGCAGAGCTGGCCGCGTGGCGCGAGGCTGGGCTGGCCACGTTTGACTTCGTTGGCGCCGACGTGGAGGACATGGTGCGGTACAAGTCGGAGTTCGAGCCGCGGCTCGTGCCGTACTATCGCGTCGAGCGCGCGACCCCGCGCTATCGCATTGCCTCTCGCTTTGTCTCTTTGACGTGAGTCGAGCGCGCGAGCGGGCGCGGCCGCATCGGTTCGCGCCTTCTCCCCCTGGCCTAGCCGCGGGTCGCTGATTGTTGACCATTCGGGCTTCGGCCATCAACCATGAACCATTCCCCGGAGCACCCCATGCCCCCTCGCATCGTCATCGTCGGTCTGCGCTTCGGCAAGACCTGGGCCCACTGTGCCAAGCTGCACCCGGGGGCCGAGTTGTCCGGTCTCTGCGACACCAAGCGCGAGGTGCTCGACGCGTTCGCCGACGAACTGGACGTGTCCACGCGCTACGATAGCTTCGACCAAGTGCTCGACGACGACACGGCCGACTGCGTGGGCCTCTTCACCCCCGCGCCGGCCCATGCGGCCCAGGCCGCGGCCGCGCTCGACGCCGGCAAGCACGTGCTGTGCGCGGTGCCCGCGGCGCAAACGCTCGACGAGTGCCGCCAACTCCGCGACGCGGCCGCGCGCAGCGACAGGGTGTACATGATGGCCGAGAACTGGCCGTACGTGCCCTCGATCATGCGCGCCAAGCAATTCTACGATGACGGCAAGCTGGGCCAGCTCTTCTACGGCGAGGCGGAGTACATCCACGACCTACGCCCGTACTGGTACGACTCCGATGGCAACGCGACCTGGCGCCGGCTCCGCGACCCCATGCTCTATCCCACCCACGGCACGGGCCCCATCGTGCACATGACCGGGAAGCGGTTCGTCGAGGTGACCGCGCACGAGAGCACGCCCGACGCGGCGGACCACCCGCACTGGCTGCAAGCCGCGATGATGCGCCTGGAGGACGGCACGCTGTTCAAGCTCATGAACACGTTCCGCAACGCTCACTCCGGCGGCCACTACTTCAGCTTCTACGGCACGCAGGGCAGCTTCGAGACGGGGCGGTTTCGCGAGACGCCGCGCATCGCCCACTACTGGTTCGAGGGCATGGAGCCGCACAAGCCCGTGCGGGAGGAGTGCACGCCACAACGCGCCGTGTCCATGGACAACTTTCAGGGCGCGCACGCGGACACGTCCACGCTCATCACCGACGACTTCGTCGCCGCGGTCCTGGGCGAGAAGCCGAGCGCGATCGACGTGCACATGGCGTTGGACATGACGCTGCCCGGAATCTGCGCGGTGCAGTCGATTCAGGAAGGGCGCACAGTCGCGATTCCGGACTTGCGGTAGCGCGCGGGCGGCCGTAGTATACTGCCCGGCGCCTCACTGATCCCGCGCACCTACTTAGTCTCTGTCGCGAAATGCACGGAGCCCGCTGGTAGCACGCACGTCAGTGCGTTCCGTTCTGTGGTTTCCCGCATTACCGGCCAGAGACGCTCTTACGAGCGCGCTACCAGCGGGCTCCGTGCATTTCGCGACGGACACTACTTAGGCGCAACGCTTCAACCAAGCAGGGCTCCGCTTCGCACCCGTGCCAGGCAGGCGGCGCCGCTTGTTATTCTTCGCCACGCGTAGAATGGCGCCGATTCGAGGCCCTTCGCGCTCGCGGCCTGCTGTACACGGCTCAGGTGCTACACCTGCCACCATGGACTCACAGGAGGGACGCCATGTCTTTGCTCAAGCGCTTGCTCGTCGCTGTGTTGCTGCTCGCCGCGTTGGCCGCGCCCGTCGCCGCCAAGGAGGTCACGCTTGAACTCGTCGTTGTGCCGCTGCCGGACGCGATCAGGCTATTCTCCGAGGCGTCGGGCTGCCAACTCAA
>JAJRTI010000812.1 GCA_024278415.1 Planctomycetota bacterium
CGACCGTCAGGGCGCCCTCTGCGCCGATGGCGATGCGCCACCCGAGCGGAAGGCCCTCACGGGCCTACTACAAACGCGACATCGCCGGCTTGCGGCGCCACAGCACAGGTAGGACAACTGGGGTTTTGCAAGTGGCTCGATTCACAGATCGACCGCATGCTGGCGCATGCGGCCACCATCTCGGAGGAATGGACATGACTCGTCGACAGCTTCGCCAGTTGGGTTGGATATCGATCGCCGCCGCGTGTGTGCTTGCATCCCCGGCCGCGCGAGCCGACGTGCGCCTGCCGCACGTGTTCGGCAGCCACATGGTCTTGCAACGCGACAAACCCCTGCCCGTGTGGGGCTGGGCAGAGCCCGGCGAGGAGGTCGCGGTGCAGATTGCCGGCCAGCCGCCAGTGGCGACCAAGGCCACGGCCGCGGGCGAATGGCGCGTGACACTGCCCGCCATGCCCGCCGGCGGCCCGTTCACCGTCACGATCAAGGGCAAGAACGCCATCGTGCTGGAGGACGTGCTCGTGGGCGAAGTGTGGATCGGGTCCGGCCAGTCGAACATGCAGTTCTCGGTCGCGAGTAGCATCAACGGTCCGGAGGAGACTGCCGCGGCGAAGTGGCCCCGCATTCGGCTCTTCGACGTGCCGCGCCGGCCGTCGGGTTTCCCACAGAACGACGTGAACGCGACGTGGCGGGCGTGCTCCCCGGAGACGGTTCCTCGTTTTTCCGCGGCTCTGTACTTCTTTGGCCGGGATCTCTACAAGGAGCTAGACGTGCCCATGGGGCTCATCCACTCCTCGTGGGGCGGCACGCGCATCGAACCCTGGACGCCGCCCGCTGGCTTCGCCGCGGTGCCGGAGTTGAAGGGCATCTACGAGCAGGTGCTGCTGACCGATCCCCACTCGCCGTCCCACAAGGAACGGCTCGGCAAGTTTATCGCGGACACGGAGGCCTGGCTCAAGACCGCGCGCGAGGCCCTGGCCCAAGAGGCCGTGCTCGCGCCCGCGCCGGCCTACCCGAAAGAGCTGAACCCGTTCACGAGCCACCAGTCGCCATGCACGCTCTACAACGGCATGATCCACGGGCTCGTGCCATTCGCGTTCCGCGGAGCGATTTGGTACCAGGGTGAGTCGAACCACCGCGACGGCAAGCTCTACACGCAGAAGATGAAGGCGCTTATCCTCGGCTGGCGCCAGGTGTGGCAAGACGACGCGATGCCATTCTACTATGTGCAGATCGCTCCTTTCTACTATGGCAACGAGAACGCGTTCATCCTCCCTGAATTCTGGGAGGCCCAGGCGGCCGTGCTGGATGAGGTGCCCAACACCGGCATGATCGTGACGAACGACATCGGCAACGTCAGGAACATCCACCCGAAGAACAAGCAGGAAGTGGGCCGGCGTCTGGCGCTGATCGCGTTGGCCAAGACGTACGGCCGCACAGGCCTCGTGTATTCTGGGCCGACGTTCAAGGAGATGAAGATCGAGGGCGACAAGGTCCGCATCCTTTTCGACCACGTGGGCGGAGGCCTCGCATCGCGGGACAGCAAGCCGCTCACGTGGTTCGAGATCATCGGCCAGGAGACGGACTTCGTGAAGGCGGCCGCGCAGATCGACGGCGGCACGGTCGTGCTGTCCGCGCCCGGAGTGAAGCAGCCCGCGGCCGTGCGCTTCGCATGGCATCGCAACGCGGTGCCGAACCTCATGAACAAGGAAGGCCTCCCGGCCCGGCCGTTCCGCGCGGGCCAGGTGCCGAAACGCGACTTCCTGAAGCTGCGCATCAAAGAGGCCGAGGACTACCAGCTCGTGTACGACCTCAATCTCGCCAACCTCGGCAAAACCGTGAAGTACGACGCGGATAACCGCGCCCGCGTCAACGGCCCCATCGACCGCATCGCCTACTTCTTGGAACTCCGGAAGGCCGGCGGACCGACCGAATACGTGTACGTGTCCATGGACGCGTTCACGCAAGACCTCGGCAAAATCGGCGTGCCCACGTTGGAGTCGAAGGCGAAGTTCCAGTTGAAGGTCGCGAACATGAACGTCGAGTCCAACGTGAAGGGCATCCAGACCGGCAGCGGACTTAAGGGCGGGAACATCGAGTTCTGGCCCAACAACTACGGCCCCGCGAACGCCGCGGGCATTCCGAACGCCTCGTCCGCGCTCTGGGACTTCGGCGACCAGATCAGCGGCCCGGCCGACGGCCACGGCTGCATGCAGGTGCACAATTACGCGGCCAAGCAGACGATCTTCGCGATCAACAACTGGAAGGCCGGCCCCAACGCGGCCATTGGCATCGGCACGAGCACGGGCAGGACCCGTGACTGGACGTTCGCGCGCAATGCCGGTCAATACCAGGTGAAGCGCCTGCGCGTGTTGGTGCACGTGAAGAAGTAGCATGCAGGGGTCTGCCCTGTCCCCCTCCACCGCGGCGGAAGAGAGCCCCACGGATGGCCGCGCGGCCCCACGGATGCAGAGGGGAGTGGCGGCGATGGAGCCCGGAGAGCGTCGCCACGCTGCCGCGGCTCCGCGCAGCCCCCATCTCCGCGTTCCTTGAACGCCCTCTGAGCCCCCACTATAATCGCGAGCTTTCTCGATGGTGCGGGCTCGCCCCCGCCATCACTCCGCCCGCCGCACGGCGGACGCCACCGACCATCAACCATCGGACTCCCATGCGACAACGAATCGAGGACGCGCTCAAGCTCGCCAACGTGGACTACGCGGAGGTCCGCATCGAGCGCAGTTGGGGTTCAGGCTTCACGTACCGCGGCGACCAACTCGACTCCGCGAGCACGGAGGGCGGCGCGGCCGGCATTGTGCGCGCGCTCTGCCGCGGCGGCTGGGGGTTGTCCACGTTCAACGACCTGGACGCGATTCCCGCTTCCGTGCGCGAGGCCTGCGAGTGTGCGCGGCTCGTGGGCCAGGAGACGAGCCAACTTGCCGAGGTGGAGCCGGTCGTGGGCCACTGCCCCGCGACGCTCGAACGCGACTTCCGCGGCGTGGCGCTCAAAGACAAGATCGCGCTCGTGGGCGAATACAACGACCTCGTGCTCGGCCACGACCCCGCGATCCAAACCACCACGACCTCCTACTCCGACGAATTCGTCGAGGTGTGGTATGGCAACACGGAAGGCACGTTCATCGAGAGGCAGTTGCCGGACGTGACGCTCATGATCCAAGCCACGGCCCGACGCGGGGACGACGTGCAGCGCGGGTTCGAGTCGGTCGCAGGCATACAGGGTTTCCAAGTCATCGAGGGACGCCATGAGTTGGCGAAGGCGGCCGCGCAGCGAGCAGTGGACTTGCTCGACGCCAAGCCTGCGCCCGGCGGCCCGTACACCGTGATCGCCAACCCCAAGCTCGCCGGCGTGTTTGCGCACGAGGCGTTTGGCCATCTCAGCGAGGCCGACCACGTGTATGAGAACCCGCAGTTGTGCGAGATCATGGTGCTCGGCAAACGCTTTGGGCCCGATCATCTGAGCATCATCGACGACGGCTCCCTGCCCGGGTTGAGAGGCTCGCTGAAGTATGACGATGAGGGCGTGCCCACGCGCACGAACTACCTCATCAAGGAAGGCGTGCTGGCCGGCCGCCTGCACAACCGCGAGACCGCGGCCAAGATGGGCGAACCCGTCACCGGCAACGCTCGCGCAGTCGGAGGCCATTCGCCGCCGTTGGTGCGCATGACCAACACCTACATCGCGCCGGGGGATATGAGCTTCGAGGACATGATCGGCGGCATCAAGCTGGGAGTGTACGCCTGCGACATGTTCGGCGGCCAGACCGCGATGGAGATGTTCACGTTTTCCGCGGCCTATGGCTACATGATCCGCGACGGACAGGTGGCCGAGATGGTGCGCGACGTGGTGCTCACGGGCAACGTGTTTGAGACGCTGAAGCGCGTGGACGGCATTGGCGACGAGTTGGTGTGGTCCCGCGGGGGAGGCGGGTGCGGCAAGGGCGGCCAGGGCGGCCTGCCAGTCGGCATTGGAGGCCCCCATGTGCGCATCCAAAACGTCACCATCGGAGGCCAGCAATGAACCTCGACCTGATCATCGAACTCGCGATGAAGCGCGCGAGCCAGGCCCAAGTCACCACGAGCCAAGGCGAGGGCTCGGACGTAACGTACGAGAACAACAAGCTCAAGACCGCGATGAGCTATCAGTCCTCGGCCACCACGCTCCGAGTGATCGTGGACGGCAAGCTCGGCGTGGCCGCGCGCAGCGGCGATGTCGATCCCCAGGAGTTGGTCCGCGACGCGCTCGAAGTGGCGGAGTTCGGCAGCGACGCGCCGTTCGAGTGGCCCGGCCCACAGGACATGCCGGAGGTGAAACTCGTCGATGACCGCGTCACGGGCATCTCCAAGCAGCAGATGGTCGACTGGGGCGGCGAGATGCTGGCCGCGGTGCTCGATTACAACGCGGACATCGTGGCGGATGCGAGCGTGAGCGCCAACCGCGGCGTCTCGACGCTGGCGAACTCGGCCGGCCTGCGCGTGCACGCGGAGGGCACGCGGCTCCACATGGGCGTGGGCGGCATGCTCACCCGCGGCACGGACATGCTCATGGCGCACCAGAGCGACTCGTGGCGCGCGGTGGGCATGGACGCCGCGGCCGTGGCCGCGCGCGCGGTCGAGAAGTTCCGCCTGGCCGAACGCACCGCGGCCGTCGAGTCGAAAGTCATGCCGGTGATCTTCACCCCGGCCGCCACGCACATCCTCCTGCTCGCCCTCACCCTCGGCATCAACGGCAAGAACGTGTTGAAGGGCGACTCGCCGCTCAAGGACAAGCTGGGGCAGCCGATCGCGGACGAGCGCATCACCATCATCGACGACCCCCTGATTGACTACGCGCTCGACAGCGGCCCCTTCGACCGCGAGGGCGTGGCCCATCACACCCTGCCGGTCGTGGAGCGCGGCGCGCTCAAGTGCTTCCTCTACGACCTCAAGACCGCGGCCAAGGCCGGGGCCCAAACCACAGGCCATGGCCCGGGCTGCCGCACGACGAACCTCGTCATCAGCGCCGGCGACGCGCCATACGAGCAGATGATCGCCGACACGGACGAGGGCATCATCGTGGAGAACGTGATGGGCCTGGGCCAGGGCAACGCGATCAGCGGCGAGTTCAGCGTGAACATGCTGCTGGCCTACAAGATCGAGAAGGGCCAGATCGTGGGCCGCGTGAAGGACGCCATGCTCGCCGGCAATGCCTACGACGCGCTCCGTGGCATCGCGTGCCTGTCGTCCGATCGCGAATGGGTGCACGGGTCGCTGCTCGCGCCGGCCATAAAGGTGGAGGGGCTGAGCGTCGTGGCGCAGTAGGATTCTCGATTTGCGATTGGGCGTAACTACCGATTTCCATCTCTGTTTCGTCCCGCAGGGACGACCGAGAATCGCCCAGCGCTTCAGCGCTGGGTTATCAAACAGAAAGGCGGGCAGTCCCGTAGGGACGGCTGGATGACCAGGCGAGGCCGAGTTCAGCCGTCCCTACGGGACTGCGGAAGAACCTGTCGGCGAACCGATCCCCAGCACTGAAGTGCTGGGCTATTCTCAAACGTGCCTACGGCACGGAGATGTTGCCGGCACGCACAACACCGGGCTTGCCAACCGCTTGCCCTTCGGGCGTGGAACCAGTCGTTACGCCCTTTCCAATTGCCGATTGAGCATGGACACGCGCATGGACCAATCGAAAATCGGCAATCGCAAATTGACAGTCACCCCCGCGCGTCTCCTCGCCGCGGCGATCACGATCTTCTGGGCGGCCATGATGACCGCGCTCGTCAAGCGCGAGATCGTGCCGGCGTGGTCCGGCGCGGCGCCCGTGAGCTACGAGGCCCTGCTGGCGCGGAACGAACTTGCGCGGCGCTCTAGGATGGGCATCTACTTCCTGCGCCGGCGCATCGGCGCGGTCGAGACGTACGTCCAGCGCGCCCGCGGCCGCACGATCCATATCTCGTCGCGCATGAGGCTGGCCATGGGAGAGTTGAAGCTCCCGCTTGTGGGCGCGCTTGGCTCCGTCA
>JAJRTI010000813.1 GCA_024278415.1 Planctomycetota bacterium
CGCACGCAGACCGCGCTCATGGAGACGACGTAGACGGCGATCAAGACGGCGACGACTGCCGCGCGGCGGCGTCGAGTCGTCGCGGCGGTCACGCGCTGCGCCCCCGCTTGGGTTCGTACGTGCAGCACGGCTTGGCTTCGAGGAAGGCGCCCCCCGCGGCGCACGCGCGTGCGCGGCGCCTGCTCTTGAGCGCGTCGGGATCGCGCGGCTCCGCGCGTTGCCAAGTCTGGCTCGGTGGGAGCTGGCGCACGTTTCCAGCGGACACGGGTAGGTTGCACGCGGACGTGGTCTCCCGGAAGACGACGCGGAGGAGAGGGGCGATCGACCCATTTCGTGCGGGATGACTTGCCAAACCGGCTGTTCCTTGCCAAGAGCGAGGCAGAGTGCGTAAAGCGTAAGGACGTAAAACGTACGGCGCCCGGCGGTGGCAAGCTCATGCTTTACGTTTTACGCTCTACGCTTTACGCCCCAATCTCTTCGTCCGTGAGATAGCATGCCGGCTCCTCGGCCCACACGTCGCCGTATTGGGCCTCGGCGCGCACGCGCATGTTGCCGTTGCAGATGTCGAGGAACTTGCACTTCGCGCACCGGCCCTTCAAGAGTGGCTTGCGGTTGCGCAGGCCCTTCAGGATCGGGTCGGACTCGTCGCTCCAGATCTCGGAGAACTTGCGGTCGCGCACGTTGCCGAAGGAGTGGTGGCGCCAGAACTGGTCTGGGTGCACCTGGCCGCGGTCGTCGATGCAGGCGATGCCAATGCCAGAGCTGTTGCCGCCGTTCCACTTCAGCAACTCGTAGGCCTCGTCCGCGCGGTCGGGCGCTTCTTCGAGGAGTTTGAGATACACGTACGGCCCGTCGGTGTGGTTGTCGACGGTGAGGATTTCCTTTGCGTTGCCGGCGGCGAACATCTCTCGCGTGCGCCGCACGACCGTGTCCACGCTGGCCCGCGCCTCCGCGTGCGACTGGTCCTCCTCCATGAGCTTGCTGCCGCGGCCGGCGTAGACGAGGTGGTATACGCAGCAGCGCGGGATGCCCTCGGACACGAGCAGATCGAAGATGGGCTCGAGGTCGTGCTGGTTGCGCTTGTTGATGGTGAAGCGCAGGCCGACCTTCACGCCTGCGTCGAGGCAGTTGTGGATGCCTCGGAGCGCGTTGTCGAACGCGCCATCGACCGCGCGGAAGCGGTCGTTGGTTTCGCGCAGGCCGTCGACGCTGACGCCCACGTAGCTGAAGCCGGCCTCCTTGATCGCGGCGGCCATCTCCGGCGAGATGAGCGTGCCGTTGGTGGAGATGACCGCGCGCAGGCCGGCGTCGACCGCGTACTTGCCCAGCTCCATGAGGTCGGGCCGCAGGGTCGGCTCGCCGCCGGAGAACAGCAGCACCGGGCAGCCGAACGCGGCCACGTCGTCGATGATGGCCTTGCCTTCGTCCGTGGTGAATTCGCCGACGAACTCCTCGTCACGCGCGTGCGCGTAGCAATGGACGCAGCGGAGGTTGCAGCGCCGGGTCATGTTCCACACGACCACGGGCCGGCGCTCGCGCTGGATGTCCTGTCGGTAGCGCAGGTGCTCGTTCGCAGTCGTCGAGCCGCAGACTAGTCTGGTGATGTCGATCATATGTTGGGAACCGGGAATGAATCGAGATTGGCGAGATAAAAGACAAGTGCCTGACGAGCCGCGGCGCCTCGACGAGTCCTCAGGTCAGCGCGCGCCTCTTCCTCCGCGCGTTGGCGCCATTGCGTCCGCCGTACGGCGGCCAGCGTGTCCATCACCACACGATGGCCGGCGCGAAGCCGCAGACCGCGCAGGTGCGGCCGTCGATGCCCGTGATGCGCGTGTGGTAGCCGGAACGTTCGATCAGCTTGTGGCCGCACTTGGGACAAATCGTGTCGGACGTGCCCGGCAGCGCCACGTTGCCGAGGAACACGTAGTGCAGCTTCTCGCAACCGATCTCGTAGGCCGTGCGCAGGGTCGCTTCGGAGGTCGCGGGTGCGGTGAATTTGAACTGCGGATGGTAGCGGCTGAAGTGCAGCGGCATCGTCGGGTCCACGGACGCGACGAAGTCCACGAGCGCGGTGATCTGCTCGCGCGAGTCGTTCACCCCGGTCACGATCAGGTTCGTCACCTCTACGTGGCAGGCTTGGCTCGCCTCGCGGATGGTGTGCTGCACCGGCGCGAGCCGGCCCTTGGCGTGGAGTTTGTAGACGTCGTCCTCGATGGCCTTGAGGTCGATGTTCATCGCGTCCGCGAACGGCAGCAGCTCCGCGAGCGGTTCGGGGCTGACGAAGCCGTTGGTCACGAGCACGTTGGCCAGGCCGGCGTCCTTCGCGAGCGCCGCGCAGTCCATGAGGAACTCGAACCCGACGAGCGGTTCGTTGTAGGTGTAGGCGATGCCGCAGGAGTCGTGCTGCCGCGCGGCGGCGACGAGTTGCTCCGGCGACGCGGCTTGCATGCTTGCGCGGCCGTCGGACAGATGCCAGTTCTGGCACCACTCGCAGCGCAAGTTGCAGCCGTTGGCGCCGATGGACAGGATGTTCGAGCCGGGCTTGAAGTGGTAGAGCGGCTTCTTTTCGATGGGGTCCATCTGCACCGCGGCGACTTGGCCGTACGTCGTCGCGTCGAGCACGCCGTCCACGTTGCGGCGCACGCCGCAGAAGCCAGTCTTGCCGGGTGCGATCTTGCACTCCTGCGGGCAGAGGTGACAGGCGACCTTGCCGGTGTCAAGCTTTTCGTAGTAGCGCGCTTCGTGCATGGCGACACTGGTCACTCGTCACTCGTCACTCGTCACTGATTACTGATTACTGATTACTGATTACAGGCCACAGCTCGCCGCTCACTTCCCGCACCCGGCCCATCGGGACACGTGTCGCAGTTCTTGTATTTGAGTGGCGGCTTCTCGATAGTCACTTTCGTGCCGGGCGCCACGGAGTGGGTCACCCACGCGTTGCCGCCGATGACCGCGCCGCGGCCGATCACCGTCTCGCCGCCCAGGATTGTGGCGTTGGGGTAGACGATCACGTTGTCCTCGATCGTCGGATGGCGCTTTCGGTTGCGCAACTCGTTCACTTCCTCCGTGGGCAGGCTGAACGCGCCGAGGGTCACACCGTGGTAGAGGCGCACGTTTGTGCCGATGACGCTCGTCTCGCCGATGACGACGCCGGTGCCATGGTCGATGAAGAACCGCTCGCCGATTTGTGCGCCGGGGTGGATGTCGATGCCGGTCTCGCGGTGCGCGTACTCGGTCATGATGCGCGGGAGCACGGGCACGCCGAGTTGATAGAGCACGTGCGCAATGCGCTGCGTCGCGATGGCGCGGATGCAGGGGTAGCTGAAGATGATCTCGTCGAGCGACTTCGCGGCCGGGTCGCCGTCGAACGCGGCCTGCACGTCGAGCTGCATGAGCCGGCGCAACTCGCCGATCTGCTCCATGAACAGCACGGCCTGCGCCTGGCCGCGCTGCCGGCAATGGCAGCAGGGCTTGCGCACCTCGCGGCACCCGTGCCGGTACGCCTTGGCGATCTCGTCGGCCAGCAGATCGAAGACCTGGCCGCATAGCTCCCTGACATGGCCCACCAGGTCGACGCGCGGCCGTTCCTGATCGCCGTAGTAGCCCAGGAACAGCAACTGGAACAGCAGCCCGCAGATGCGCTCCGCGAGACACTCCGACGGCATGGGATGATCGAGCACGTGCTGCGCGTCCGCGTCTTGGCGGTAACGCGCAACCAAGTCGTCGGCGATGCCGTCGATCTTGGGCTGGAATGGATGGTCGGTGTCGATCACGGCTCTATCACAGGTGCGAAGGCTGGGTCATTGGTCATTCGTGATTCGTCATTGTTGTTGGGCGCTTAGCGCCGCGTGACCGACAACTTCTTGTCGACGTGCGCGGGGCGCGTCGCCGTGGTTAGTAGTAGGGCAATTCATTGCCCGTCGAACGTTTCTTGTCCTCACGGGGCAGACGGGCGATAAATCGCCCTACTACGAGCATAGGCACTTGTCATTCACCATTCGTGGCTCGGCCGGCGTGGGCCACCAATGCCCAATGGCCAATGACCTCACACCACCAAGTTCATCGGGCTTTCGAGCAGCCGCCGGATGTCGTTGAGGAACTCCATGGCCTGGCCGCCGCTGAACACGCGGTGGTCGCCGGAGAGCGTCATCTTCATGCGCTCGGCCGGCACGATGGCGTCGCCGACCACGGCCGGCACGCGGCGTACGGACGCCACGCCAAGCAATGCGGCCTCCGGGGGGTTAATGATAGCAGCGAAGTTCTCAACGCTATACATGCCCATGTTCGAGATGGTAAACGTGCCGCCGGTGTAGTCGGCTTCCTCGAGCTGGCCGTCGCGCGCGCGGGCGGCCAGATCCTTGGCCTCCGCGCTGATCTGCGCCAGCGTCTTGCGGCCGCAGTCGCGCACGACCGGCACCACCAGCCCCCCGGGCACGTCGACCGCGATGCCGATGTGGACTCCCCCGCGGCGGATGATGCGGTCGCCGGAGAACGAGCTGTTGATCTCGGGGTGCGCCTTCAGCGCCATGGCCGCGGCCTTGACGACCAGGTCGTTGATCGTGATCTTGGCCCGGCCCGCGCATTGCTCGTTGACCGCCGCGCGCATGGCCAATGCGCGGCCCATGTCGACTTCGATCGTAATGTAGAGGTGCGGCGCGGTGGTCTTGCTGAGCGTCATGCGCTCCGCGATGGCCTTGGCCATGGGCGTGAGCGGGATCTCTTCGTCTCGCGCGGCAGGCGCCGTGGCCGGCGCGGGGGGCTCGTGCGCGAGCACGTCGCGCTTGACGATGCGGCCGCCGGGGCCGGAGCCCGCGACCGCGGCCAGGTCGATGCCGCGCTCCTTGGCCATCTTGCGCGCGATGGGCGAGGCCTTGATGCGCCCGGTGGGAGCGTCTTCCGGCGCGGGCGCTGCTGGCTTGGCCATTGGGGCCGGCTCCGGCTCGCCGATGTCCTCGTCCGCGCCCGCGATGATCCCGATAGTGGTTCCGAGAGGCACGGTGGCCTCCTCAGGCACGACGATTCGGCGCAGCACGCCGGACGCGTACGCTTCGATTTCGAGCGTGGCCTTGTCGGCCTGGATCTCGACGATGGGCTCGCCCTTTTGCACAGCCTCGCCCACGGCTTTGAGCCACTTCGAGACCATGCCTTCCTTCATGGTGTCGCTGATGCGCGGCATCACCACGTTCGTCGCCATGCTGTGTCCTTCTGGTTGGCTTGATGCGGTTCCTATCCGGCGGCCTCGCCGGCCGGCCTGGGCACGCCGGCCAGGGACACCTGCGCGTCATGCATCGCGACGCGCTCCTCGGTCAGCACCATCACGTGCTCGCGTTCTTGGTCGGCCATGAGTTCGAGCAGATCGCGTTCTTCCTCAGTCTGTGCACGGCCGGCCCAGCGGCGGTAGAACCCCTCGGCCGCCTTTTCAGCCTGGATGGCCATCTGCATAACCTTGTCGATGGACAGCGGCGCCTCGTCGAACCGCGCACCGCCCTCCAGGTCGCCGCCCGACACCGTGCACAGCAACTTTTTGCCGGTGGCGAGCCGGTACCACTGCTCCACGCATTTCTGGTGGCGCTCCTCGGTGTGCGCCATGCCGAGGAGCTTCTCGGACACGTGGGGGATCGGCGTGCGCCCGGCCAGCTCGGTGTAGAAGATCGCGGCGCGGACTTCTTGCATGTACGCGCGGCGCAGGATGTCGAGGATGTTTTCGCTGACGGACATGAACGGGTTCTCCCAGGCTGAGGCCAGGGCGCTCATCTTACCGGAAGCGCGCGGCGAATCCAATGCGCATCACCGCGTGCCCGCCGCGCGTGCGGTCGCCCAAGCCCATGCTCTTCGCCCACAACTTCGCCGCTAATGCCGCTGCCGCGCCGCACTGGAAGCGCCTGGAGGACGGAGCAGGCCCATTCGTTGTCTCTCTGAATGCGTCAGAAGCGTTCCTTCCCCCAACACACGCGCTTCGGGAGGGAGCAACGAATCAATAGAACGCAACGAATGGCGATCGAGACGCGCATCGGCCCGCCATGCGCGGGATTCTTCCGGCCTCTTCAGTCGCGGCCAGAAGCCGCGCCAGGTCCATGAGCGGCTACAGCCGCTTCTTGCGCTGACGCTCGATCTC
>JAJRTI010000072.1 GCA_024278415.1 Planctomycetota bacterium
GGCCTGCGGCCGCAACCCTGGGCTAGAAGCCGGAAGCCCGTTGGGCTTCCAAACAGCGTTGCGTCAAGCGGAAACGCTGTCCATTGAACTCGCGCACGTTCATGGGGCCAACGGCTGTTGCAATCGGCTGAAGTGTTACCATTCGACAGAATGCGGACGCTCTGCGAGTTGCTCACCGGTGGGCCCGCATGCTGGCGCATACGGCTACCCGTCGGGAAAGGAGCGCATCCCATGAGGCCCACATCAAGAACATGGGTCCGATACGGCATCGCCACGGCGCTAGCTGCGCTGGCGGTGGTGGCGGGAGTCCGCTTCGCGACCGACCGCTGCAAGGCGAGTGAGGCCAATATGCCCCAACACAAGTACACGAACCACCTGA
Source organism: Planctomycetota bacterium (assembly GCA_024278415.1). The sequence goes on from JAJRTI010000072.1 coordinate 380, forward strand.
TCGACTCGACGAGCCCCTACCTGCTCCAGCACGCGCACAACCCGGTGGACTGGTACCCCTGGGGCCCCGAAGCGCTGGCCAAGGCCAAGCGGGAGGACAAGCCGATCTTCCTGTCCATCGGCTACTCCGCGTGCCACTGGTGCCACGTGATGGAGCGCGAGTCGTTCGAGAACGAAGCCATTGCCCGCATCATGAACAAATACTTCGTGTGCATTAAGGTCGACCGCGAGGAGCGGCCCGACCTCGACGCGATCTACATGACCGCGGTGCAGCTCATGACCGGCAGCGGCGGCTGGCCTATGAGCGTGTGGCTCACCCCGGACTTGAAGCCGTTCTACGCCGGCACGTACTTCCCGCCGGAGAGCCGATGGGGGCGGCCGGGCTTCAAGCAGGTGCTCGAAGCCGTGGCGGACGCGTACAAGAATCGGCGGCAAGACCTGCTCAAGAACACGGAGCACATCGTCGCCGCGATGAAACAAGCCGCGGTCGCCGGCGGATCGGGCACGCAACTGCCAAGCCTCGACCTCATCAAGCGAGCCGTGGCGCTACTCGACCAACGCTTCGATTCGCGTTGGGGCGGATGGGGCCGCGCACCCAAGTTCCCCTCGGCCGTGACGATCGAACTGCTCCTGCGCTATCACCATCGCACTAGCGACGCACGCGCGCTGGAGATGGCGACGGTCACGCTCGACAAGATGGCGTACGGAGGCCTGTACGACCAACTCGCCGGCGGGTTCCATCGCTACTCGGTGGACGAGCAGTGGCTCGTGCCGCACTTCGAGAAGATGCTCTACGACAACGCGCAGTTGGCCTGCGCGTATCTGGCGGCGTACCAAGCCACAAGCAAGCCGCTGTATCGCCGCGTCGCCAAGGAGACGCTCGACTACGTGCTGCGCGACATGACAGATGAGTCAGGCGGGTTCCACTCGACTGAGGACGCGGACAGCGAGGGCGAGGAGGGCAAATTCTACGTGTGGGACGATGGCGAGATCCGCAGCCTGCTGGGCGGGGAAGATGCGAAGCTGTTTATGGACTTCTACGGGGTGACCGCTCGGGGCAACTTCGAGGGCCACAACATCCTGAACGTGCCTGTGCCGCCGGAGGAGTTTTCGGCAAAGCATGGCCTCGGCGCGGCCGACCTGGAGAAGCGCCTCAAGCCCATGCGCGAGAGACTCCTCGCCGCGCGGGCCAAGCGCGTGCGGCCGAGCAAGGACGACAAGGTCTTGGCCGACTGGAACGGACTCATGATCTCCGCGTTCGCCCGGGGCAGCCAGGTGCTGGGCGATGCCGCGTATCGCCGCGCAGCCGAGCGCGCGGCCGATTTCGTGCTCACCACGATGCGTGGAGAAGCGGGGCAGTTGCTGCACGCACACCGGCGCGGTAAGAGCCACATCGACGCGCACCTCGACGACTACGCGTTCATGGCTATCGGCCTGATCGACTTGTACGAGGCGACGTTCGACGTGAAATGGCTCGATGCAGCGAAGCGGCTGGTCGATCAGATGGACGCGCGCTTCTGGGACGACGCGGCCGGCGGCTTCTTCTTCACCGAGGCCGATCGGCCCAACGTGATCGTGCGCGCCAAGAGCGCACAGGACCAGGCCACGCCGTCCGGCAACGCCGCGGCGGCGCGGGCGCTGTTGCGGCTCGCTAAGCTGACCGGCGACGAGGATTACACGCAGAAGGCGGAGCGAACGCTGGCGACGTTCCGGGGCTCCATCGAGCGCGACCCTAGCGCGTTCAGTTGCCTTCTCGGCGCGCTCGACTTCTACACGGGCCCCACGTTCGAAGTCGCGATCATCGGCCACGCGAAGGCCGAGGATACGCGGGCCATGCTCGGCGCTATCCGGCGCCGCTTCCTGCCCAACACCGTCGTCGCGCTCCTCGATCCCTCATGGGCGAACGCGGACGCGGTGGCCAAGAGCATCCCCCTGCTTGCGACGCGGCCGATGGTGGGTGGCAAGGCGACCGTGTATGTGTGCCAGGACTTCCAGTGCAAGGCGCCGGTCACGGACGCGGGCAAGCTGGAGGGGTTGCTGAAGTAGAGGGTGGCCGCTACGTCGGCGCTGCCGTGTTCGGGTATGCTCGCTGGCGCGCCTGTAGTGCGCACGTCAGTGCGCATCGGCCTTGGTGCAGCGGAGCAAAGGCGCACTGACGTGCGCACTACAGGCGCGCGTGCTCGCCTTTCTTGCCGCGCAAGGTGGCAACTGGTACAATCCGATTGGGATAGAGACGCGCGGCGATGCCAGCCGTGAGCGTCATCCTATGCGCATGCAGCGGGCTGCGCTGCGCGGCGCAAGGACACATTCGCATGATCTCGAACCTGAAGGCCAAACGACAGGGCGGCGCCCCATGACTGAATCTGAAAGTTGCTTGAACGAGCACGACCTCCAGATCGCGGCGACCATCCAAGAATCGTTGCTGCCGCACACCTGCCCCCGTTGCCCCCACGGCCACATCGCGGCCGGGCATCGCATGCAGGGCCACGTGGGGGGAGACTTCTACGACTTCCCCTTTCCTGGCGACGGCAAGGCCGGGCTGCTCATCGGCGACGTCATGGGCCACGGCGTATCCGCCGCGTTGCTCATGGCCATGATCGTCGGCCTGCTGCGCCGGGACGCGCAAACGAACGCCGACCCCCTGGCCGCGGCGCGGCTGGTCAACGACCACCTGGCTCAAATCGAGAACGAGATTGGCCACGCGGTCCTCTGCTCCATGTTCTACGGCGTGATCGATATCGCGGGCCGAACACTGGAATACGTGAACGCCGGCCACCCGGCGCCCATTGTCTGCAACAAGGAGTCCTGCCTCATTAGCGGACTTGACGCCACTTGCCCCGTGTTGGGCGCAGTCGACTCGAACCGTGTGGAGAAGACCTGCCACACCTTTGGCGACGAAGAACGCATCGTGCTCTACACCGACGGCATCACCGAGGCCGTGCGGGGCGATGGCGAACGGTTCGGCCGCCGGCGGCTGCATCGCGTCGCTTCCGAGTATGTGGACCTGACGCCCGAGCAGCTCGTGCAAGCGACCTTCGATGAGGTGGACCGTTTTGCCGATGGCCGGGCGCGGGACGATGACCAGTCGCTCGTCGTGGTCGATTTCGGCGGCGACGGAGAACCACGCGGAGAGTGAAAGATGAACGTACCCCTACGAGACGACATTTACTGGGTCGGCGCGGTGGACTGGAACGTGCGCGACTTCCACGGCTACACGACCCGCCGCGGCTCGACTTATAACGCGTACCTCATCCTCGATGAAAAGGTGGCGCTCATCGACTCGGTGAAGGAGCCGTTCGCAGAGGATCTGCTCGGCCACATTCGCGCACACGTGGACCCGGCCAAAATCGACTACGTGGTGAGCAACCACTCGGAGCCCGACCACTCGGGCTCCCTCTACCACGTCCTCGAAGCCGCGCCCAACGCGGAACTGATCGCTACGGCAAAAGGCGCAGCCACGCTCCAGACCTACTACGGCGAGCGCAACATTCGCACGGTCAAGACCGGCGACGAGGTCGCCCTTGGCAAGCGGACGCTCCAATTCGTCACGACCGCGATGCTGCACTGGCCCGACTCCATGTTCACGTACGTGCCTGAGGAGAAGTTGCTGTTCTCCATGGACGCGTTCGGCCAGCATCTGGCGTCGTCGGGCCGATTCGACGACGAAGTGCCGTTCGACATCGTCATGGCCGAGGCGAAAAAGTACTACGCCAACATCCTCATGATCTTCGGCAAGCTTGTGGCCAAGACCCTGCCAGTGGCTCACGCACTGGACATCGAAACGATCGCGCCCAGCCACGGCGTGATGTGGCGCAAGCACATCGCCGAGATCCTCAGCAAGTACGAGGACTGGGCGGTGTGCAAGCCGGCCGCGAAGGTGCTCGTGGTCTACGAGAGCATGTGGCACAGCACGGAACTCATGGCCGAGGCGATCCACGAGGGCGCGGCCGCGGAGGGCGTGGCCTGCCAGTACTTGCGGCTGTCGGTGAACGACATCACGGATCTCGCGACGGAGATGCTGGACACGGCCTGCGTGGCAGTGGGCACGTCGACGCTGAACAACGGGATGCTGCCGCGCACCGCGGCGTTCCTCACGTACATGACCGGCCTCAAGCCGGTGGGCAAGGTCGGCCTCGCGTTCGGCTCCCACGGCTGGAGCGGCGGCGGCGCGAGCCAGGCGTCGGCCATGCTGGAGACGGCGGGCATCGAGTTGATGCGCGAGCCGCTCACCTGCTCGTACAAGCCCACCGCGCAAGTGCTGGCCCAATGCCGCCAGGCCGGCGCGGCGCTGGCCGCGAAGGCGAAGGAATTGGCGGGATAGCCGGCCTTTCCGTTCAGCGGGGGCCTTGCTACAATTCCCCCATTGCCTTGCACCTACCCGGGCAGGCGCGCATCACCCAGACAATCCGTCTCTCACCCCATTCGCGAAGGAGTTTGACCCATGAAGAAGTACATCTGCACGGTATGTGGCTACGTCTACGACCCGGCCAAGGGCGACCCTGATAATGACGTGGCCCCGGGCACAGCTTTCGAAGATATCTCCGACGACTGGACCTGCCCGGAGTGTGGGGCGGACAAGGACATGTTCGAGGAGCAGGACTAAGGAGCGCGTGGGTGCGTTTTGGAGTGCGCCGGCTTGACGGCGCTTTGGATCGGAGGAGCGCCTGCGACGCATTGACACGCGTGCTACGAACGTGCCTGCCGCGGCGCCCCACCCCACAAAAAGAAAGCCCCATCGGATCGCCTAGGGTCCGATGGGGCTTTGTCTGTTCTGTCTGAAGGTGACGCATGACGCGTCATGGCCGCTGCGGCATGCGCCAAACACGACGCTCGATCGGCACAATCGAGAGCCGCCCTTACAGCCCGCCGCCGATAGCCTCCGTCGCGTCGCCGCGCTTCTTGCCGCCGCCTACGAGCAGGCGCTCGTGCGCGGTGTTGCCAGGCGCGATGCGCGACTTGAAGTACTTGTAGCGGTTGTGCAGGAACTCGGTGAACAGGGCGAGCGTGTTCCCGGCCTCCTCGTTGTTGAGCCGGTCGCAGTAGATCTCGACGCGCCAGTTGAAGTCGAGCGTAAGCTTGGGCCACACGCACTCTTTCATCGTGGCCACCACTTCGCCCCTGGAATCTCTCACCTTGTAGTAGCGCCGAAGCGCGCGGCCGGGGATGGGGATAAGCCAGCCGTAGCTCGAGAACCACTCCTCGTCGATGCGCAGGTTGTGCTGCAAGAACGTCCAGCGGTAGGACTGGCCCCAGTCCCAGTAGCGGCGCAACCGCGACTTCTGGATTTGGTGCACCGGCATGCGAATCATGTTGCTGTTGTCGCCCGCGCCGCGCGAGACCCAGAAGCCCATGAGCACCTTGCCGTGGCGCCAGTAGTTGGGGCCGAAGCCGTTGCGCTCCGACGACGAGATGCGGTCGGTGAGTGTGAGATCCTCGGCCATGGTGGCGATGGGCACATAGTGGCCGCCGTCGTCCTTGCGGTAGAGCACGCGGTGAAAGATGCCGCCCTCGGAGCCCTTCTCCACGTCGTTCACACGGTCGAGGACGCGGCCCTCGTCAGCCTTGAGCACGTCTTCCGGGCCAATCTCCATGAGGGCCAGCAGCACGCGGCCCAGGTTGACATCGGATATGTCCTCGCCGAGCTTCTGGTTCGTGACGGCCTTGAGCTTTTGGAGGTCGATCTGTTCGAGATCCTTCGCGGTCACAGCTTCGCCCGGCACGATCTCTGAGATGGCCTCGCGCACGGCCGTCACATGGTTCCCTGCCAGCTTCTCCAGCGGCTTCTCGGCCGGCTCGAGGTTCTTGAGGTACATGATGGTCGACGGGCGCTGCTTGTGCCGGCCTTCGTGGTCGTACACGGAAACCTCCGTGTCGGCCGTGGGCGTGAGGTCGCCGATGATGCCCTCGGTGTCCATGGTCTGAAGCTGCATGCCGAAGCCGCGAATCTTCTGCGTATCCCAGTGCAGCGACTCGACGCGGCGGTCGTTCACGTAGATGCGGCGGTGCACCGGGCCGTGGGCCTTCACGACTCCCCGACGCACGATGGCGTACCCCAGCAGGATGAGCACGAGCCCGGCCGCGCTGGACGCGGTGTGTGCGCTCGCGGCCTGCGCGGCGCCCTCGCCGGCCTGAAAGATCTTCGCCATCGCGGGGACGCTGAGGATCTTGGCGCCGATCAGCCCGTAGAGGCCTTCGAGGCCGGGGAAGTTCGCGATCACCAATTGCCCCCCCGCGACCGCGCACGCGGTCTTGGGGATGATGCTGATGATCCAGCCCACGATGCCCATGACGACGTTGCCGCCTGGCGCCGGCGCGGGCGCGGCTGGCGCTTCTCCCTCAGCGGGCGGCGGCGCGGCATCGGGCTTCTCCTCCGGCGGCGCTTGGCCTTTCTCTCGTGCTTCCTCGATAAAGTGCGCTTTGCTGTGCCTGTGCTGCGCGGTCTTGCTGAGCACGAGGTGGGCGATGCCGAGTGCGACGACGCCGATGGCGAGTTGGGCCGGCGCGGTCTTGACCGAATCGGGCAGCTTGCCTAGCTGGTCGGCCACGATAGACCATTGCGAGATCGAATGGTCGTAGAGCAGCTTGCCTCCCCCCATGATCATGCCGTACTTCACGACGTTCTTGGCCAGAGGGATAATGGCTTGGCTGGGCATGGGAACCTCCGATCAGGCTTGAGATGCGTGTTGCAGAGAAGCCCAGTGTAAGGGCCACAGGGGAGGGGAGTCAAGGTTGATCCGGGCTTGCCCTGCGCGGCCGCGCCGGGCGAGGCCACCCGCCGCTCCTGTCGAGTCGGGGTTGCCCACGCCGGTCCCATTCTGGTATCATTGCTCGGTTATGGGCGGCTGAACAAACTCCCATTTGGCGCATCCTGTGAACGCGCGGGTAAGAGGGCTGAACACGCCTGATACATGATGTCTTTGAAACATAGAACTCTCCCCATCTTGTCGGTGGCGCTTCTCACGGTCATGGGTTGCGGCAAGGAGCCCTCCGCGAATCTGTTGGTGACGCAGCCAGCCGTGCGCGGGCCTTTCGTGGATGCGATCGAGGCCAGCGGCGTCATCGAGCCGCTCGCGGAAGTCGAGATCCAGACGCGCATCTCGGCCAAGCTCGCGCGGATACTCGACGACGGAACGCCAGTCCAACCGGGCGACGTGGTGGCGGAGCTAGAGTCGGACCGCATCCGCTCCTACCTATCGGACAACGAGGCCCGCCTCCTCGTGGGCAAAGCCGAGGTGAAGCGGCAGACCGCGTACGCGGATATGCGCATCGACAGCGCGCGGTATGCACTCCAGATCGCAAAAGCCAACGCGGAAGTGGCGCGCGCAGAGTTTGCAAACGCGAAGGCCGGCGTGCTCACCCCGGAGGAGACCAAGATCCGCGCGGCCGCGGCCGTCAAGGAATCGGAAATCGACCGCAAAGACGAGCAGCACAAGCTCTCCGTGGCCAGCGAACTCCAGCGCATGGGCGTCGAGGACCGCGTCATGTTCGAACGCCAGCGTGTGCAGAAAGAGCTGGCCGATATCGACGCCAAGCAGGCAAAGGTCGAGTTCGACGACGTGATGCAGGGGCAGACCGAGGAGGAGTTGCGCGAGGCCGAACTGAAGCTCGCGCTTGCGGAACACAAGCTCCGCGCGGCACAGAAGGCCCTCGACGAACGCATCAAGAGCAAAGAGACGACCATCGCGTCTTACCTGCGCCGCACCAAGCGCTACGAGCGCTACGTGCAGCGTTACACGAAGCAGTTGGCCCAGACGGTCATCAAGGCCCCCAGCCGGGGCGTCGTCATGGTCAAGGGCATGTGGGGCCGCAAGCTCGTGCCGGGGCGCTACGTGTACCGCTCGCAGCCCATCGCGTCCTTGCCCGACTTGTCCCGGCTCAAGGTCGGCCTGTGGATCAGCGAGCACGACGCGTCGAAGGTCCGGGCGGGCCAGAAGGCGCAGATCCGCTTCGCCACGTATCCCGGGCGCGTCTTTCCCGGCCAGGTCCACAAGGTTGCGCATTTGGTGAAGGAGGTGGCCAACGACCTGACCGACCGCGAACGCAGGCATGTGCCGGCGGGCGTGGAGCGCGTCATCAGCGTGGACGTGCAAATCTCGCCGACGGACGTATCTCTCAAGTGCGGCGTGTCCGCGTCCGTGCGCATCTTGACGCGCGAGAAAGCGGACGCGCTTCACATCCCCAAGATCGCGCTCCGGTCCAAACGCCGCGTCTTCTTTGCGATCGATCCCAAGGAGGCCGCGCACGTGGCGCAGGGGCAAGTCGTCGAGGTGTCGTCTCCGGACGTGCCTGACGCGGTCTGTCGCGGCGTGGTGTCCAAGCTGGGGCGATGGAGTGGCGATGGCGAGGTGGAGCCGCTTGCCTCGCCGGACGCAATGCCGACCGCGGCACAGGTGGAGTTGGACGAAGTGGACGAGCGGATTAGGCCGGGCGCCCCCATCGTGGTCAGCGTGGCCGTATCCCAGCCCGAGCCGCGGCATTACTTCCCTAAGAAGAAGCGGCGCCTCGATGAGTTCCACTATGTGATTGTGCGCCACGGCGAGCAGGACGAGATGCGCCGCGTGACGGTGGGCTTGACCACGCCGTATCGAGCCGAGATTGCGTCCGGCCTCGAGGCGGGCGAGGCCGTGGTGCTGGAAGGGGCGGCTCCGTGATCCCGTGGCCTCTGCTCATGGCCGTGGCGCTATCGGCTGGCGCGCCGGGAACCGGCGCTCGCCAAGTCGTTCGCGTCGAGAAGAAGACATTCCGGCTCGTGCAGCGCGAGTTGGGGGTGATCGAGGCCGGCAAGACCGCGATGCTCTACACCCAGAGCAGCGGAGAAATCGTTTGGATCGCGCCGGAGGGCAGCAAGGTGAAAGCGGGAGACCCAGTCGTGAAACTATCCAACCGAGTGACCGAAGAGGAGGCCGAGCAAGATGGGATGCGTCTCGAAGACCGCAAGCTCCAGTTGCGCCGGGAGGAGTTGGAGCATGAACTGGGGATGGAGGAGGCCCAGTTCGGCCTGAAGCGCAGGGCGATCGAAGTGCGCCAGGCCGAGTGGGAGCTGCGGGACCTGAAGCAGCGCTCGACTCAGCGGCAACTCAAGATGATGGACCTGGACGCGCGCATCGCCAAGATTCGGATGGACCATGCGAAGGTCGAATTGGACGCGGTGCGGGCGTTCCAAGGCACGACGCTGGCGAAGACGGAGGAGCTGCGGGAGAAGATGGCGACCTACGAGCGGGCGGTCGTGGCCTATCAGCGCGCCAGGGCGCTTCTCGACGCGGCGCGCAAGGGCCCCAACCGGCGCCGCGTCGAGGTGGCCGAGAAGCGCCTCAAACGCGCCCGCCAGGCGTACGAACTGGAGAAACTCCAGATCGCACAGAAAGAGCGCGTGGCCCAAGCTGAAATCGAGATCGAGAAGGCCAATCTGGGCCGGGCCGAAACCCGCGCCGCCCGCAGCGCCAAGAAGGCCGCACAACTGACGATCTACGCACCCATGGACGGCACCGTCACGTTCGTGGACGTGTGGAAAGGCGAAGGCGAGGATCCCTCGCCCATCCGCGTCGGCGAGTCGCGGCATACCAACATGGATTTGCTCAAGATCGCCGACCTGTCGGAACTCCTCGTGCGGCTCCACGTGTCGGAAGCCGATCTGCGGAAGATCAAGATGGGGCAGAAGGCCTCCATCAAGCTCGTCGCGTTCCCCGACAAGGTCTATGCCGGTGAGGTCACGCAGATCGCGCCGTTCGCGGAAGACAAGAACATCAAGCTCGGCTACCTCGCGATGAGCCGCGGCGGCATCGCCGGCGTCGCAGTGGTCGACGTGATGGTGCGCGTGCTGGACGCGGACCCGCGCCTGCGCCTGGGCCTGACCGCGCAAGTGGACATTACCGTGGCCGAGAAGGCCGGCGCACTCGTCGTGCCTCACACCGCGGTTTGGTTCGAAGAGGGCCGCGCCTTCTGCTACGTGGATTCTGGCGCGGGGCCCCTCGCGAGGCCAATCAAGCTGGGCCTCGCCAACGAAAATGAGATCGTTGTGGAGGACGGACTGAAAGAGGGGGACCCGGTCTGCTGTCGCGCGGCAGCACCGACGGAGCCGCACTAGCACGAGACGCCGAGCACCGACCATGCCCGAATCCGCAAACGTCATTTGCATCCGCAACTTGGAGAAAGCCTACGGCAAGGGTACGGGCGCGGTGCACGCGCTGCGCGGGGTCGACCTCGACGTGGACGAGGGCGAGTTCGTGTCGATCATGGGCCAGTCCGGCTCGGGCAAGTCGACGCTCATGCACATCCTCGCGTGCCTCCAGCGGGCCACGGGCGGCACGTACCACCTGCGCGGCCGCCGGATCGACGAACTGAGCGACAACGACCTCTCCGGCATCCGGAGCCACGACATCGGCGTGGTGTTCCAGAAGTTCAACCTGCTCCCGCAGGAGAACATCGTGCGCAACGTCGAGTTGCCGCTCGTGTACGCGGGCGTGCCGCGCAAGCAACGGCGCCTGCGCGCGGAGGAGGCGCTCAAAGCCATGGGCCTGGGGCACCGGCTCTCGCACAAGCCCACCGAGTTGTCCGGCGGCGAGGACCAGCGCGTGGCCATGGCCCGCGCGCTCGTGGGCGGGCCGCAAGTCATCCTCGCAGACGAGCCCACCGGCAACCTCGACTCGCAGACGAGCGAGACCATCATGGGGATCCTGCGCCAGCTCAATGAAATGGGCAAGACCATCGTGATGATCACGCACAGCCGCGAGGTCGCGGCCTGCGGCAAGCGCATGGTGCGGCTGCGCGACGGCAAAATCCTGAGCGTCGAGCCCATCGCGGAGCCGCGCGTGCCCGACGCGGAGAACCCCGACCTCGACCTGTCGGCCATCGCGGAGCAGCCCGCGGTCAAGCCGCGGCGATGGGGCTGGCTGTCGCTCTGGTACGCGGCTGAGATCTTCAAGGTCGCCATCCGCGGCCTGGGCGTGCACAAGGTCCGCAGCTTCCTGTCCATGGTCGGCATCATCTTCGGCATCGCGTCCGTCATGGCCGTGCTCAGTGTCGTGGCCGGCGCGCGGGGCGAAGTGCTCAAACAGCTCAAGGCGCTCGGCGCCAACAACATCCTCGTGTCCGCCAAAACGCTCAACCGCGAGAAGATCAAGGACGTGCGCATCCGCTCCCTTGGCCTTCGGTTCAAGGACGGCGAGGAACTCGCGCGGCAGTGCAAGCTCATCCAAGCCTGGGCCCCGCTCAAGATCCTCAAGCCCAAGGTCACCGCCGGGGACAAGCCCGTGCGCTGCGAAGTCGTGGGCACGACCAACGCGTTCATGGGCGTGACCGACTTCGGCCTGTCCGAGGGCCGCTTCCTCTCGCCCATCGACCAGGCGCAGAATCTGCGCGTCTGCGTCATCGAGGACCAAATCCGCCGCGAGATCTTCCCGCTCACCAACCCGGTCGGCCAGCTCATCACGATCGGCCACGAGTTGTACACGGTCGTGGGCGTGCTGGAGAGCAAAGAGATTACCGAGAGCAAGTTCGACGTGGCGGATATTAAGCGCCTCAATCGGCGCATCTACGTGCCGCTCTCCTGCGCACTGGGCCGCATGACCCAGCCGTCCAACCACAGTGAGCTGGACGAGTTGTCCATCAAGATCGCGTCCACCGACCACCTTCGCACTGCGGCGCGCATCATCAGCAACTATTTCGAAGCCGCTCACCAAGCCGAGGGGCTCAAGCCGGAGCAGCGGGACTACGAGGTGAAGGTCGCCGTGGACCTGCTCAAGAAGACGCAACACACGCAACTCATCTTCGACATCGTCATGGCGTGCAGCGCCGGCATTTCGCTGCTCGTGGGCGGCATCGGCATCATGAACATCATGCTCGCCAACGTGACCGAGCGGCGCCGCGAGATCGGCATCCGCCGGTCCGTGGGCGCGAAGCAGAGCGACATCCTGGCGCAGTTCGTGTTGGAGGCGCTAGCGATCTGTTTCCTCGGGGGCCTGCTGGGGGTCGGTGCGGGGTTCCTGCTCAAGTGGGGCATCACCGCGTTTGCCCAGTGGAAAACCGCGATCGTGTGGAAGGGCATCTTCGCCTCACTCGGCGTGTCCCTCCTCGATGGCCTCATCTTCGGCACCTACCCGGCCTGGAAGGCCGCGAAGATGGACCCCATCGAAGCGCTGCGGTACGAGTAGGCCGCGCCCAATGCCATTAACTTAGGGAACTCCGTCCGCAGGATCCACGATGCATTGGCCGGGGCAGACTCCGTGGCCAGCTTTAGCTGGCCTTTCTGAGTGCCACCAGATTCATCTGGTGGTGAGCATGGCACTCGATCCAACTCTATGAGGAGCCTGCTTCAGCAGGACTTCTCTGGCTGCCGCGAGCGAATCGAAAAGCCGCGCTAAAGCGCGCTCCAGCCAATGAAGCGAAGACTTGCTGTCCACCACGTGAACGTGGTGGCAAGGCAGAGAGCCAGCTAAAGCTGGCGATGCTGGCTGAATCCCGGTACTCCAACAGAACGATCGAGATGGCCACACGTGCCGCGCTTTGCCTTGAGCTAGCGAAGCTTCGCCTCAAACCGTCGAGGCGTGGCTGCGCGTGCTCACGATGTGTACGCGCTTGACGCCCCCACTGGGCTCGCCCAGTGGAGCGGTGATTGCCGACTACGGGCGCAAGTGCCCGCGCTCGCCCTGCCGCCTTGTTTGGCGCTCGGCTACGCCGAGCGCCAAACAAGGCGGCAGGAAACAACAACAGGAGGCCGCTTGGCAGTAGTCGGCAATCATCGCCACACGGGGACAAGCCCCGTGCTGGCGAGGCAAACTTGGCACAAATGTCACGTTTTCGCGTCTTGGAGACGATTAATGGCATTGGGCCGCGCCGCCCCCGATGCGGCGACCACGCCCAACACTGACCGCATCGCCAAGCCGACGTTGAGCGATCCCAAGCGGGACTTGTGCATCGCGACCGACCTCAATGCCTTCCAATGGTTGACAAAACAACAGTCTTGTTGTTATTGTAGAGCCCATGATAACAACACAGTTGTTGTTATCATGGGTGTGCGGGTGTAAGTCTTCATATGGAAAAGGATTGTCGGCATGAAACTGAGAAGCCTTCCCGGTGGTGTGCCTGAGCCCGAAGAACTTGTGGGTCGAGACCACTTGATTGATGTGCTCTGGAGCCAACTGGCTGGAAACAACATCATGCTCGTGGCGCCGCGGCGTTTCGGCAAGACGGGGGTCATGCGCCATGTGCTCAAGCGACCGCGCGAGGGCTACCTCCCCGTGTACCTTGACGCGGAAGAGATCGCTGATCCCGCTGACTTTGTAGCCGCGCTTCTCGCTTTGGTTCTGGAACACAGCACGCTGCGGAAGCTCCTCGCAGCCGTCACCAGACTGCCCAAGCAGTTGATGGATTTCTTCGCTCGGCGCATTGAAGAGGCCGGCATAGACGAGGTGAAGCTTAAGCTCAGGGAGGCGATCGGCGAGTCGTGGCAGAACACAGGCAAGCGACTTCTGCTCGAGATGGAGAAGTCAGACAAGATCGTCCTGTTCATCATCGACGAGTTCCCGCAACTCATCGACAACGTCTGCCGCGCGCAGGGCGACGAAGTCGGCAAGCCGCTGCTCGCGTGGTTCCGATCCGTCAGGATGCAGCAGAAGGACAAGCTGAGGCGATTCCGGTTCATCGTCGGCGGGTCCACGAGCATCGACATGATCTTGCGCCGGCTCGACGTGCCGGACAAGCTCAACGACTTCGCCCGTCTGCCTGTCGAGGCCCTTGCCCGCGACGACGCAGAACGCCTCCTCCAGGGTCTAGCGAAGACCTACGAGTTGAACTTCACAGCGGATGCGCTTGACTCGATCTTCGAGTTGATCGGTCCCCCGGTGCCGTACTTCCTCCACCTGCTCGTGTCTCAGATCATCCTCGACCCCAGCTTGAAGGGCAAGCCGCTGTCCCGGGAAGACATCGAGGCCGTGTACCACAAGCGCGTGATCGGCCCCAGTTGCCGGAGCTACTTCGACTACTACCGCCAGCGTCTGAAGCGTTACGGAAAGCCTGGCGAACGCGCGGCCATCGCCATTCTGCGGGAGATCGCCGCCGCGCCGGCCGGCCGCGTCTCGGACAGCGCACTGTTTGCGGTGTACCGCAAAGCGCGCAAGAAGGGCGCAACGGACGTCGAGTTCCTCGAAATCATGGCCGATCTGGAGTGCGACTGGTATGTAGCGCTCGACACCGCCACGAACGAGTACCGCTTCCTCCTAGACATCATGAAGGCGTGGTGGAATCGGTTTTACCGGGCCATCACCACAAAGCGCCGATAGGAGCCCAGATGGCTGCGTACGCTCCATACAAATACAACCCGGCGGACATGCCGCCCGACGAGATGGAGGCCACCTTCGTGGGCCGGCGGCCGCTGCTCGAGCGACTCTTGACTGCGGTACGCGAGCAGACCGACGCAGAGTCGATCCAGCACTACCTGCTGCTAGGGCCGAGAGGCATCGGCAAGACCACGCTCCTTCTGATGCTGCGCCGCAAAATCAAAGCCGCCCCGGACCTTTCGCAGCGTTGGCTTGTCGTGCAGTATCGAGAGGAGGAGTTCTTCGCGTACACCCTGCGCGATCTCCTCGCGCTCGCGTTGGAGTACCTCGCCGCAGAGGAGGACGTTGCCGAGGCCGCCGCGGTCTTGGCGAGGGCAGAGGCCGAGCCCGACGACAAGCGGAGCTTGGCCATGATTCTCGACGGGCTCAGGCGCATCTCGGCGTCGCAGGGCAAACGGATCCTCCTGCTCGTAGACAACTTGGACCAAGTCTTCCCCAAGGGCGCCAAGAACGACACCGGGCAGCGGGCCTTCAGGAAGCTCCTAAGCACAGAAAGCTTTGTCATGGTCGTGGGCACATCGGTGCGGCTGTTCGAGGAGATCGCCGCGTACGACGAGGCGTTTTTCAACTTCTTTGCCCCGGTGAACGTTGGCCCGCTGAACGACGACGACATCCAAGCCATGCTCCTCGCGCGCGCCAAAGCCGACGACAACCACGAGTTTCTTCGTGAATACGAGAGCCACAAGCAGAAGGTGAGAGCCATCACTTACCTGACCGGAGGCAACCCGCGCCTGGTTGTGATGCTGTACGAGATTCTGAGCGAACGCCATCTCCAGCCCGTGGTGGCGACGTTGCGTGAGACGATCGACAATCTGACGCCGCTGCTCAAGCACGTGCTCGAAGACCTCCCTTCGCAGCAAAGCAAGACACTGGACGCGCTCATGAGATTGGGCGGGGTCGCGTCGCCAAGCGAGATCGCCAAGCAAGCCAGACTCGGACTGAACGCGGTCACCACGCACCTGGGCCGACTCAAGGCATCGGGGTTTGTGGCCGTCGAGGGCGAGGGCCGAGGAAAGCCAGCCACGTACCGGGTGCGAGATCAGATGTTCCGCACCTGGTACCAGATGCGCTACCTTCGTCCTGCTCGCCGCCGAGTGGAGATGTTCGTCGAGTTCCTGCGAGCGTGGTTCACCGTGGAGGAACGCCCGCGGCGTCGAAATAGCCAGAAGGACGACGCGGCACGCTGGATCGCGCGGCTGGACGAACTGGAGCCGGAGGGCACGCCCACGGAGCAGCGCTTGGAGGCGCGGATGGACATCGTGAGCGAAGTGGCGAGGACGTGCTCTATCGATGCTGCCCAGGCCCTCCTCGACGCCGCGATGGAGGCCACCGATCCAGACTTGCGAGCAAGACTGGCCTTTTTGAAGCCGGCGCTCGAATTCGCTGCGACGGGCCAGGAGTCCGTGCTGGCCAAGCTACCGGACGAAGAGCAGCAGATCGCCAAACACATCGCCGCCGCGATTCGCGCCACGAAGGAAGCCGAGACGCAACCGGAAAGAACTGACGAATTAAGGAGAGGAGTCGCACATGGGAACGAACTCAAGCCCCATACTGATCGCTGCGGCTATCGCCGTGCTAACAGCTCTGCCGGCCCGCGCGGCGATGGTGCTGTTCGACTTCGAGTCCAGGGGCGACGTGAGCCGCTGGCACGACGAGCACAAGACGAAGCTGGGAGCGGACAAGAAGCTCGCGCAGGACGAACGCTTCGCCGCGTCGGGGCGGTATTCGATGCGGTTCTTCACGCCCGCGTGGCGGCCGGACGAACACGGCGGCCGACAGAAGTGGCCGGCCTTCGAGTGCAAGCCGCCCATCACCGATTGGTCGAAGTTCGACCGGCTCGTCATGGAGCTGGTGAACGTGACCCCGGCTCCGCAGAAACTGATGCTGTTCATCTCCGACTCCAAGAAGCCCACGCGCAGCGGCCTGATCCATCGCGAAACGCTGCCACCCAACGGCTACGTGCGAGCGGTGATCGATCTGCGCAAGGGATTCGCGGCGAAGAAGGTGAACCCACGCGAGATCCACGTGATGCACTTCTTCACCGAAGACCCGCCCATCGACATGGCCGTGCACATCGACCGGCTGCTGCTCCTGGAGCCAGGTGAGAAGATTCCGCGGCTGCCGCAGAAGTTCCTCCGCGAGCTGGCCACGCTCCAAACGCCCCGAGTCGCGGCCCTTCGCGTGTCGCTTGCGGGCGTCGCCGAGCGATTGGGGCAAGCCGCGCGAGGGCGCCCGCGGCTCGCCCAATGGGCGGATGCGGAGATGGCCGAATTGTTGGCCAGCCTGAAAGCGATCGAGACGGGCTTGGAGCAGCCTGGCGAATCTGTGCTCAGGGCGCCGACGGACATGGTTGGGCTGGAGGAGAAGGCGGCCAACCTCGAAAGTCTGCTCGCGCTTCGCATCGCGTTCGAAGCGGTGCGCCCGGCGGCCCAAGTGTCCCAAGCGGCGGGCGACGTCGTGGTCGGCTTCGCCAGTTCCATGGAGAAGATTCTGCCGCGGGGCGGGCCAATGTCGATCGCCGTGAAGGAGCGCGTGGAGATCGCGCTGGCGCAGAATGAGAAGGAGAGCATCCAAGTTGTGGTCCTACCGCTCAGCGGGCCGCTCAAGGACGTGCGTGTCCGCGTGAGCGACCTGCGGAGCCGCGACGGAAAGACGCTGCGATCGCGGTGCATCCGGGCCGTCCCTATGGGGTACGTCGAGACGAAGTCTGTGCCGCCCTACGGCTCGTCGCACGTGGGTTGGTGGCCGGATCCGATCCTGGACTTCATGGACAAGGCCGACATTGCGGCGGGCGACGCGCAGTCGTTCTGGGTCCGCGTGCATGCGCCGAAGGGCCAAGCGCCCGGCGTGTACAACGGCAAGCTCGAGGTCGTTGTCGGCGGCCGCGCGCTGTTCCAGTTCGACCTGGCGGTTCGGGTGTACGGCTTCGCCATGCCCGACGCGTCGCCGCTGCCCCTGGCGATCACCTTCGCACCGCACGACCATCCGCTGCCGGAGACGAAGGCGGCGCAGATGAAGTGGCGGCAGAGCGAGGACTACCCCGTCAACGCGTGGACGAAGCACCGCTCCCAGTGGGCCGACTTCCTGGCCAACTACTACATCACTATCGACAGCCTGTACGGGTACAAGGATTGGGAGCCTGCGTTCGATGACTTGCAGCGCCTCCACGACCAAGGCCGCTTGGGCCGATTCAACCTCGGCTACTACGGCCTGTGCCGGGGCAAGCCCGAGCAGATCAAAGCGTGGCGAGCCAAGACGATCCCGCGGCTGCGGTAAAGGTACAACAAGGCAAAGGCGTTGGGCATCTTGGACCACGCCTACATCTACGGTTGCGATGAGGCCAAGCCCGGCCTCTTCCCCGGCGTGCAGCGCGCGGCCGCGATACTCAAGGAGGAGTTTCCCAACGTCACGGTCATGACAACCACGTACGACCACAGCTACGGCCTGGCCTCGGCCATCAAGTCGGTCGATGCGTGGTGCCCCTTGACCCCTCGATTCGACCCCGTGAAGGCGGCGAAGGCCCGAGCGGCCGGCAAGCAGGTGTGGTGGTACATCTGCTGCGGCCCGCGGCATCCGTACGCCAACATGTTCGTCGAGTACCCCGCAATCGAAGGCCGCCTGCTCATGGGCGCCATGGCCGCGAAGTATCGACCCGACGGCTTCCTCTACTATCAGATCAGCATCTGGAACTCCCAGAAGCCCATCGCGAGCGGACCGTTCACGGACTGGAACCCGCGGAGCTGGACCACGTTCCACGGCGACGGCTCATGGACCTGCGTCGGGCCCGACGGCACGCCGCTGGCGACAATCCGCCTCGAGAATTTCCGCGATGGACTTGAGGATTACGCGTACGCGCGAATCCTGGAGGCCACGGTCGCCAAGGTCGCGGCCAATCCACGCCTGCGCGCGGAAAAGGCGAAGTGGCTTGCCGAGGCCAAGACGCTCCTGGCCGTGCCCGGTGCCGTAGTGAAGAGCATGAAGGAATACACCCGCGACCCGGTTGTGCTCTACGGTTACCGCAATCACCTGGCCAAGGCCATCGTCACGGCTGGTGTTGAGCCCGGACATCCGTGGAAGCATGAGCATTGAGGGCAGTTCGTTCATAGTGCGACCCGTCAGGGGCACTGTTCGGAGTTTCGCCTTTAGGCATCTTGTAGGACACGGACTTCGACGTTTGCCGCGTCTTACCGGCAGCCCGCGATCGTGGTAGAATGCGGCGCGTGCGTCGTCGTCGGCACATCCGGGGCGTTGCCGATGGCGCGAGGAATCTGGCAGTCTTGACGAGAACCCGACCCGACATCATGACATCCCGCGAGTATCCCATCCTGGAGTTCGATCCGGCAAGGAAGGCTGTGATCGAGCCGACCGGGCACGTGGAGCGCTTGGGCGGCATGCCGCAGCATGGCGTGATCTGCTTCTTTCAGAACGTGATCGACCACCTTCTGGCGCGAGGCCGGCTGCGCCAGATTGCGGTTCGCAAGACGGAAATGGGCCATCATGCCATTTACGAATGCGAGTACGAGGGGCGGCGCCTGGCGCTTTTCCACCCCGGCGTCGGCGCGCCGTTGGCGGCGCGGCTGCTGGAGGAGGCCATCGCTTTGGGGTGCGAGAAGTTCATCGCCTGCGGCGGCGCGGGCGTGTTGGATGGGGAGATTGCAAGAGGATACCTGATCGTGCCGACTGCCGCGGTGAGAGACGACGGCACATCGTATCACTACGCGGCGCCGGGCCGGGAGATCGCCGTGGATCCACACGCGCTGGCCTGCATCGAGCAAGTGCTTCAGCAACGGCAGGTGGACTACCTGCTGGCCAAGACGTGGACGACCGACGCCTTCTACCGAGAGACGGAAGGCAAAGTGCGACGTCGCAGAGACGAAGGCTGCCTGACAGTGGAAATGGAGACGGCTACGCTGTTCGCGGTCGCTCAGTTCCGGCGCGTGCCCCTCGCACAGATTCTTTACGGCGGTGACGACGTGAGCGGCCGGGACTGGGACGCGCGCGACTGGGATCAGGCTTGGGAGACTCGTGAGCAATTGGTCTGGCTGGCCGCGGAAGCCTGTCTGAAGCTGTGACGGACGAGCCAAGCGTGTGCGCCGTGACAAAGCGAGCCGTAGGCCCATGAGACTGATCGACTTCTTTCACCCCTACCTTGGTTTCATGGCGCGTGCGCAAGGCCGTGCGGCGGGAGGCGCTCCGCGCATGCGGAGGGCGTCCGGCCTGGCGTTGGATCCGGCCACGAATCACCTCTGGGTCGTCGATCCCGACCGGCGCACGCGGCAAGGCCAGGGCGTGTATGAACTCACGACCGAAGGCGAGCCCGTGGGGCTGGCGCCGCTGCCCGGTGCGGAGGCCGCGGATCCATACGGGGTCGCCGCGGGCCAGAACCCTAACGTGATTTGGCTGACGGACCAACGCACGCGGCAGGTGCTCTGCGTCGATCGAACGCGAGGGGTGCTCAAGAGCCTGGACGCGGCAGAGCTTGGCGTGGCCAGCCCCGGCGTGTTGGCCCGCGCGGCCGAGGGCTCCAGTCTGTTCTTGGCGGATCGTGGCCGCAACGCGGTCGTGCGGTTCAGCCCCTCTGGCCGCGTGGAAGCCGAGTTCGAGGCGACGCCGTTTCCGAACGCGCAGCTCCGTGGGATCACGCACGACCCGGGGCCGGGAAACCTCCTGCTCGCGTATGCGCCACCCGTGCCGGAGCAAGACGGGCGAGCGTTGGAATCGGGCATTTTCGAGGTGACGCCCCGCGGCGAGATTGTGGGGAGGATCCACACGGACGCGCTCGGCTTCTGCGCGTTGGATTTGGCCCAAGCGCCCGGCGCGAGCACGCTGTTCGCCGTCAGCCGCGAGTTTGTGCTGCCCCAAACCCCTGGCGACCACTCGCACGTGTTCGTGGTGGACATGGACGGGCCAGAGCAAGCCGGCGACACCCCCAACACCGCCCTGGTGCGCCGGTTTCTGTGGCACAACAACGCCTGCCAAGAATCAGATGCCGCAGACGCGCCTTGGGTATCGCGGCGCTGGACGCGCATGCCCGTGCCCGTCTATCTCGATCAGATGATCGACCTGTCGCAGGGCGACGTGGCGGAAGTGCTTGCCGAATGGGCCGGCGCGTCGAGGGGCGCGGTGGAGTTCGAGTTCGTAGCTGCTCCGGCCGACACGGGCTTGGTGGTTACGCAAGGGGAGATCGCGTTCACCACCGGGGGGCCGACGGCTGAGGGCGTGGTGGCGGTGTGCATCTGCGACCGTTCGCATCTGCCCTCGCACCCGAATGGCATGGACGCGCGACGCGCACAGCGGAACGTGGCGCGGCACGAGATCGGCCACGCGATCGGGTTCTCCGGCCACTCGCCGCGGTTCCGCATCGACACGATGAACAGCGTGTCGGGATGGAGCGAGCGCATCAGCCCGGAGGAGGGGGTGTTCATGGAGATTCTGTACTCACACCCGCCCTGCACACCGGCCCAAGAGATTGAGGCGAGTGTGCAGAGGTTCATGGAAGGAGATCCGCATGGCGATCAAGGCGAAGGTCTCGTCTGAGATCCACGGTAAATTCCCCTGCGACGCGGAGAGCGTGGCATGGCCGGCAGTGGAAAGCTATCTGGAGCGCGACGACCGGGTGATCATTCCCGTGGGCAGCCAGGAGCAGCACGGCCGGCACCTGCCGCTGGGCGTCGATTGGATGATCCCGTACGCGCTGGGCCGCCTCGTGGCTGAGCGCACGAGGGTGCTGTGCGTGTCACCCGTGTGCTACGGGATGTCGTGGCTCCATTCAGGCTTCGCGGGCACGGTGGCACTGAAGCTCGCCACGCTGAGTGCCATATATGTGGACATCGTGGAGGAGTTGTACGCCCAGGGCTTCCGGCGCATGTTGATTCTCAACGGCCACGGCGGCAACACGAACGCGCTGAACGCGGCGCTCAGTCAATTGGTTCGCGGCATGGATGACTTGCGGGTGAAAGTCTACCAGTGGTGGACGATCCCGGCGGTGCAGGGAATTTGCCTGGAGGCGTTCGGCGCGCTCGACTCACACGCTGGCCCAGCGGAAACATCGGTGATGCTGCATTTGTTCCCGGGCGCGGTTCGCATGGAGGCTGCGGCGGACAACTCGTCGGAACTGCTGCCCCACTTTCCCAACCCGCGCCAGATTCGAGACGTGTACCCCGATGGCGTGATGCAGAACAACGCCACGCAAGCCGACGCGGCCGCCGGCGAGCGGATCGTCGCCGCGGCTGCGAGTTTCCTGGGCGGAGAGTTGGGCGCCGGGGGGCCGAACGGGACGTGGTGAGGCGCCGCCCCCTCCCGAGCGCTCTTGCGCTTACAGGGAGTGGAGGCAGAACGGATCCTCCGCGAGGCAGTCGCCGCTTGCTGCATACGCGTGCGCCCGGCACCCGCCACAGCGCCACCGCTCCTCGCAGGTCCCACATTGGCCGCCACGGTCGTCTCGGTCGAGCAGGCGTTTGAGCAGATCCGACTGGGCAACAATGACTTCGAGATCGTCGCGCACAATGTTGCCAATGGCGACGTGGAGGAATGCGCAAGGAGTGACATCGCCGTTAGGCATGACCCCCAGACAGAGGATTCCCGCTTGGCAGCCGCATACGGCATACGCGCCATCCCAGTTGATCTTGTCTTGGTGCTCCCCTTGGCGGCAGTACCCGTAAAAGGCCGGATCCTCAAACGAAAGCTTCGTTCCGGTCCCGGGATACGACCTCAGCAGCGCCTCCACCATGTCGCGGTATTCTTCGAGGGTCAGAGCCAATTGCCGGCGGTTTTGCATGCCGCGGCCCAGGGGGCGGAACCGATTCACCAGCACAGCGTTGACTCCCAGGTCGCTAGCCGCCGGCAGGAGTTCCTGTAGCCCGTCGCAGGTCATTTGCGTCGCGACGTAGTTGACGTTGACCTTCACGTTCTGCTTGCGCAGGAGCCGAATCGCGCACAGCGCCGCCGCGTGGGCGCCGGCATGGCCTCGGAGCCGGTCGTGTACTTCCGCGCGTGCGCTGTCGAACCCGACCACAACGCCCTCGACTCCTATGGCGGCGATGCGCTCGGCTGCCGCCTCGTCTATCAGGCTCCCGTTGGTGCTGACCCAGATGCCCATGCCGTGCGTCCGGATCGTGTCCATCAACTCGTACACGTGGGGAAGCATGAGCGGCTCTCCGCCGCTCAACAAGACCATCTGCACGCCACCGGCAGCGAACCGAGCCACGACCCCCTTCTGCCCGGCGAAATCCAACGACGGGCTCTCCGGCCGGGGCCCCGCTTCAGGTTCGCAGTGGACGCAACGCATGTTGCATCTCGGCGTGACCATCCAGCAAACCACGGGCGGCGGCAGAATGAGGGGGGGCGGGGTTGCGGCGGCCGTCTTGGCTGAGATCATCGCTGTCCACAGAGAAACGTCGGTCAGGCCGGGAATTGGCCCCGTCGCCGGCCATTGTCCCAGCGGGTGCGCCCCCTGTCAAGGCCTGGCCACACAGCGAAGCATTTGCGCTGTAGAACGGTGCGAGGCAGGCCTCGGGTATGTGGCGCGGCAAGCGAGGACATGACCTCGACCGAGCTATGTTTCGGGCAACGGGACGCAGAGAGCGGGGATCTGAGCCGGAGCCTGTTCGCGCAGCTCGCCAAGAGTCTCCTCGTGATGCCTTCTCGCCCCTACGATGTCGGCTTGGCCAAGACCGCCTGGGCTGTCCGTTTCTGGCGGGAAACACTTGTGCTACAATTCCCTCGCATGTGAGCTGTTCCCGGTCGGCCATCGCGCGCGGCGATACCTGCAGACCAGTCCGAGCATGCCTGACGATAAAGTCGGCGACCTGCCGGCATGTCTGTCGGTGTTGGAGAAACGTCTCCGCGCCACACGTGGATGCGACAAGACATTATGACGCGAGCCGCGAAACACAAAACGCAAGGAGACCCCCCCACAGATGTATAACGTCATCGTCAGAGCCAAGTGGCGTCCGGGCAAGAACCTCAAGGACTTCATGGAATGGTTTGAGGAGTACAAAGATGAGCAGAAGCGATGGGGCGTCCTGAGCGCGAGGATCTTCCACAGTTGGTTTGGCGGCACTCACCATCTGACCTGCATCTACGAGGTGGAGAGCATAGACCGATGGAGTGCCGGCCAGGACACGGCCGAAGGCCTCAAAGCCATCTTCGCTGTCGCGGAAGTGGTGGACACCAATACATTACAGTTCGAGGTCGTCAAGGAAGTGCCGATCGATTTTTGATTCACTGCGGACACGCCGCACCGTGGCAGCGAGGACACGCCAAGTGAAAATCCTTCTGGTCTATCCGCCTTATGTCAGCCCGTGGATGCCCTACTCCAGCTTGCCCATGTTGACGGCGTATCTGAAGCAGCAGGGCCTGGCTGAGGTGAAGGTGTGGGAAGCCAACCTCGACTTCTTCGATTATTGCACGTCGCCGCCGGCCTGGCGAGGCGCGGCTGAAGGCGAGGATGGCCGCGGGGTGGATTGGCAGGCGGTTGCGGACGCGAAGGCGCGGTTCCGACAGGCCGACAGGTTTCCCCGCGACGATGCGTCCCTCCTCGCGTCGCTCCGCACCATCGAGACGGCGATGGAGGCCGCCACCCGCCCGTTCGCACCGACGGAGCTTCATTTCTTCAATCCGCAGTATGCTCCGCCCCGGCCGACGGAGTTGCTCTTCCCGTACGGTCCGTGCCATGTGCGCTGTGAGATGCCCTACAATCCGTTCTCGAGTGAGGAGATCTGGGCCGCCTGTGCGGATGCTTCCGCGAATCCGTTCATGAGATTCTACGAGCGAGAACTCGTTCCCCGGCTTGAGGCCATGGAGCCAGACGTGGTGGGCGTCTCCATGGCCTTCCCCGAGCAGCATATCCCGGCCTTCACGTTAGCGCGACTGGTCAAGGCGGCCTCTCCACAGACACATCTGGCGTTGGGCGGCGCGCAAACGTCGAAGCTTGGCGTGGCAATGAGGCAGAGCCCCGCGTTTCAGAACTTGCTGCTCCCGTTGTTCGATTCGGTGATTCTCGGCGAAGGCGAACCCACGCTGGCGCAGCTCCTCCAGACGTTAGAGGCCGGCGGCGATCGGGCGCAGGTGAAGAATCTGATCTTCCGAAGAGGCCGCGCGACCGTCATGACCGGCCCAGCACGGCCTGCGGACCTGCCCGCGCTGCCGACTCCTGATCCCACCGAACTTCCGCTTGAGCGCTACCTCAACCACGGCTCTTGCCCGTCGCTGTCGCTTCAGGCCACGCGAGGATGCTACTGGGGGAAATGTGCGTTTTGCGACTCGTCCATGCTGCTCGGTCCGTACCGAACGAGGCCGGCGGACAAAGTCATCGCGGACATCGTGCAGATCCACGAGCAACACGGCATCTGTGGCGTGCCGTTCGTCGACGAGGCCCTCCCCCCCGGATTCATGCGGCAGCTCTCAGAATTCCTGGCCGAAAGCCGGCTGCCGGTGGCGTGGAGCACGTATGCCCGGTTTGATAAGTTCTTCACGCCCCAGTTTTGTCGTCAGATCGCCGAGGGGGGCTGCCGCGTGTTGTTCTTGGGGTTAGAGGCGGCGTCGCCTAGGGTCAACCGGCTGATGAACAAGGGCGTGGATTCCTCGCATGCCGGTGATGTGCTTCAAGCCCTGCACGACGCGGGGGTGCGCGCCCACGTGCTAAGCATGATCGGCTTCCCTGGCGAGACCCGCGAGGAGGCCATGCAGACGTTCGAGTTCCTCATGAAGCACCGGCATCTCTACCAGACGTACACGCTCACCCCGTTCATTCTTGAGAAGAATTCCCCCATCGCCCGTCACCCCGACCGCTTTGCCATTGCAGGGGTTGGCGAGGATCCCCATTACGACCTGACCACAAACTACGCGTACGAGCCGACTGAGGGGCTCAACATGGCGGACACGGTCGAGTTGTATCACGAATTCAACAGCAA
>JAJRTI010000814.1 GCA_024278415.1 Planctomycetota bacterium
ACCGTGGGGGCAGCCCACCACCGTGCCGAAGTTGTACGTGGGCCAGCACACGCAGTTGTTCTGTCGGTCGCGTTCGTGCGGGTGCTGGTCGGTGGTCGTGATCATGTGGCCGTAGATGTCGTTGAGCGTGCCGCCCCCCGTGCCCTCCGGGCAGCGTTCGAGCAGGGGCTTGAGGTCGGGCCGCGTTGTGCTGAGGTCCATCGTCGTGAAGACCAGCGGCCGCATGTAGGAGCGCACGCGGCCCTCCGGCACTTCCTCCGGCGGCCACAGTTGCTGGAGTTCCGCGACCGCGTCGGGCAGCGTGTCGTCTGTGATCCACGCGACTTGGTCCATGGGGTAGCCGATGGCGTCGAGCATGCGCTGCATGCGCGGCACGCAGCCGGGGGAGTCTTGGATGCGGTCGAGGGCGAAGACTTTCATGGGCGTGAGCGGATACATGGGTGGGCTCCAGTTGGGACAGGGGAGAATGGTATCCTCCCGGAGGCTGGCGGCCTCCGGGAGGGTGATGGCATGCCAAGATGCCTATGCTTTCTCGCCGGCTTCGCGGCGAGAAAGGGGCGGCTGCGTCGCAGTTGCTAATCTTAGTCTTACTTTTCGTCTTACTCATGAACCGCATGACACGGCGGAGGAGTAGGACAAAGAGTAAGACTAAGAGTAGGAGGGTGACAGGACATCGACAACATGTTGTCTATCCTTTAGGCCTGAGCGCCTACAGCGCGTTTCGGGCTGCCACGCCGCGCAGGCCCTCATAGTCTGGCGCCGCGACTTTGAAGGGATGGCAGGAGAGCTTCTTGGCGCCGGGGTTGCTCTGGGGACCGCAGCCGCAAACGTAATTCGTCGCGCTGCAGCCAAGTTGGTCCTTCATCGCGCTCCACATCCTGAAGTTCTCCGTCGACAGCGATACTGGCACGTCTTGGTCGTACTTGCGGATCTCGGCTAGATGGTGCTCGTAGACGGTTTTGCGCACCCACTGGGGGAACGGCTTGGTGCGAGTGTCCTCGACTTCGTCTTGGCTTTCTTCCGCGGCTTTGAGGAACTCCTCATCGAGCAGTTCCGTGGGCAGCCTGGCGACCATGTCGGGGTACTTGTGCCACATGAACACACAGAGGCTGATGATATCGGGGTTCGTGCGCTCGAAGATGCGCTTGACGGTGTGCGACGCGTCTTCGCGCCATTGCTTGACTGGGATGATGGGCTTGAACTTGTAGCGGATCTGGTAGCCCGCTTCCTGCGCGATGCGTGCGGCCTCGATGCGCTGCTCGGTCGTGCCGGTGTCGGGTTCGATGAGCCGGCTTTGCGTGGGGCCGGAGACGCTCCACACGATGATCGTGTTGCCGTTGTGCTTCAGGCCGCGCATCCACTCCGTGTTCCAGGTCTTGGTGTGGATGATGAGGTAGCGGTTCTTGAGCGTGCCGAAGTATTCGATGAGATAGGGCAGCAAGCCCAGCTCTGGTTCGAGCCCGGGCGGGTCTGCGTCGTCGTCGAGCAAGTATGTTGTTTGCCACGGGTGGCGCTCGATGACCTTGCCGAGATGTTCGCAGTAGTCCTCGATGTTGACCATGGACACGAGCAGGCCGCCGAGGCTGCAGTAGTGGCACTTGTGCAGGCAGCCTCGCTGGAGATGGATGCGCCAACAGGGCCGGCAGACCTTGTCGTTCTTGTATGGGTCGGTCTCCAAGTTCGCATCGAACCACACGAACGCACCCGTGCCGAGAAGGCCATGTTGCAAGCCCCTGACACCGGCGTCTTCGAGCGCCTTCTGGCGAGCCCGCGCGTTCTCGGCTCCATCGAAGCGAAAGGTGTTGAAGAGCAGGATCGGATCCGAGACTTCGTCCATCGTGCCCATGGCCTTGCGCCCGGCGAGGAGCCCCTGGTTCTGGATCATGTCGGGCAGGTCCGCGTCGGTGTAGGTCGTGATCTCGCAGGGCTCTTGCAACGCGGCCACCACGCGCTCGACACGCGCGCGATAAGTCGAATGTCCCATGACGGACTCGTGGGCGTACACGGCTGGCGCATTGACGCGATACATGGAGAAGCTCCAACGAAGGGCACCGGATAGGGCATTGTCCCGCGCATCGTACCGTTTCCCCGCTTGGATGTCTATAGATGAATATGTCTGAGAATTCGGACTATTGTGCTTTCTTGGCGTCCACCCAATTTGCCTTGCGGAACTCGCTGGGGGTCTGGCCGGTGATCTGCCGGAATTTCCGGCCGAAGTAGCTCTGGTCGGCATAGCCCACTTCGAACGCGACGTCGATCATCTTCATGTGCGTGCGCTTCAGCAGCATCTTCGCTTCCGCGACGCGGCGCTGCGTGAGGTAGTCCACGAAGGTTATGCCGGTTACCTTGCGGAAAAGCCGGCAGAAGTAAGCAGGCGTGAGACCGACGTGCTTGGCGACGTCGG
The DNA here is from genome assembly GCA_024278415.1 of Planctomycetota bacterium. Next base: position 2,405 of record JAJRTI010000814.1, read on the forward strand.
CGACGCGCACGGGCTGCTGGAAGCTCCTGTCCGCGTAGTCCATCGCGTCGCGCACGGCCTGGTTGCGGTCGAGCGCGAGCGCGCGCTCCAGTGCGGCGCGGCCCTCGTATTCGGCAAGGTTCCCCAGAGCGAGGAATAGCAAGCGGCCGATCTGCACGAGTCGGTCCCGGTCGATCCGCGGGAGCGCATCATGTGCCGCGCACAGTTGCTTGGGGGCGAGGCCGAGTTGTTTGGCCCGACGGGTGAGCCAGCGCCTGCCCCCAGCCGGCGAGCCCTCTACGGCTGCCTGGCCGCAGAAGACCGTGGCCACGTGCTCGCCGCGGTATACGACCGGCATGACCACTTCTGTGAGTCCGGCGTGGCAGACGTGGAGGAAAGGCTCGCCGAGCCGGGCGGCCTCCTGCGTGGCGCCGTCCACGTCCGACGCGGTGCACTGGTCTTGGCCGGCTTTGCCGGTGCGCACGAGCGCGCAAAAGTCGCAGCGGTGGCCGGCGAACGCGGCGTCGATGCCGTGCCGTCCGGCGCGCGCGGTGAAACTCTGGCGGTCGTAGATGACCGTGCGCAGGCCGGTGAGCCCTTGGATGGTCTCCAGTATTTCCTGGAAGATATTGGCGCTCGAGGCATTGGGTAGATTCATGTCTTCTTCGTGTCCTCCTCGGGGACGGCAGGCGGAAGGCCATTATAGTGGGGAGAAACTGCGAGGGAAGGCTGGCGCTTCATTTTTCGCCATTTTGCTCTTGACATCGGTTCGTGCCTCGTTACAATCAAGGAAGTCACCCTACGTGTCACCGTGTCGGCCTCGCGCTGCTGCGCAGGCCGCGTTCGAATCACCCTCGGAAGGAGGCCGCGATGAAGAAGTTGTTGTTGCTGCTTTGCTTGCTTGGCTTCGTCACCACGCTCATGACGACGACGGTGGCGTGCAAGCCGAAGGCCACGGACCAAGAGGTGCAACCGCCAGAGGAAGAGCAGATGCCCGAAGGCCCTCCCCCAGGGGAAGAGGCTGGCGGTGAGGATAGCGATCAAGGCGATCAGGGCGATCAAGGCGACCAACCTTAGGCGTCCGAATCCCCTTTAGCAGCCAAGGAAAACGGGAGAGGCATTGCGTCTCTCCCGTTTTCTGTACTGCCTGGCGCAAGTCACGTAAGGGGTATGGCCATGAAGACGCCACATGCAGAGACTGCTGGCCAGACGGCCGATGCGCGGCGCGGCACGCGTGTGAGGTTTGGGCTCGCCGCGACGTGTTTCGTCGTGTATGTGTTCTACACGAACTTCGGCCTCTGGAGCGACAACGCGGGGGTCCGGTATGCGCTGACGCGGGCCATTGTGGATGACGCTTCGTTTCGCATTGATCGCTTTGAGAAGCATCTGGGGCTGGACAAGGCGATCTACGTCGACCCTGAGACGGGCGAGCGCCGGCTCTATTGCGACAAGCCGCCGGGCTCGTCGCTGCTGATGGCGCCGCAGTACGTGCTTGCGAAGATTTTGGTGCGGGAGTCTGTGTTCGGCGGCTCCACGGCGCGGCTACGCGTGTGGCTTGTGACGTGTTTGAGTGTGTGCCTGTACGCTGCGCTGTCCGTGCCGTTGCTCTACGACGTGCTTGGCAGGCTGGGCGTGGAGCGCGGGCGCGTGTGGTATTGCTACGCGTATGCCATCGGCACGTGGGCGTTTCCCTATGCCACCCTCGCGGTCGGTGCGCAGTTCGCCGCGCCGTTGGTGATCGCGAGCATGTGGTTCGCCTTGCGCGGTGACCGGCGCCGCGACCTCGTGGGGCTTGGCGCGTGCGTGGGGCTCACCTTCATTACCTATTACCACGCGGTGTTCATCGTGGGGTGGCTCATTCCGCTGAAGCTACTCAAACTTCGGCCGAAGGCGGGAATCGGATGGGCTGTTGTCCCTGCGCTCGCGTTCCTCGCGCTGCAACTGGGCTACAATGCGGTCTGTTTCGGCGGGCCGCTGAACGTCTCGTATTCGTACTGGCAGGGAGGGGTCAATAAGGTCGCCCTCTCGTGGCCATCGCTCCAGATTCTGTACATGGCGACCTTCAGTTCGTGGAAAGGCCTCTTCTACTACTCCCCTTGGCTCATGTTCGCTGGGCTGGGGCTCGCCTACCTGTGGCAGGAGCGGAAGGCGTGGGCCGCGTTCGTGGCCTTGTCAACCGTGTGCTTCCTTGGTTTCATCTTGGCCAACAACCAGCCGGGGGGGCACAATTGGTGGGACGCGAACGACTTTGGGTCTCGTGGCTTTGTGCCGATCCTGCCGGTGCTGGCTGTGGCCGCGGCCGTGGGCATCGACCGGCTTCTGGCCCGGGCACAGTCTGCCAGCGCCCGTCGCGTGATGGTTGCCATGGCGGGCTGCGCCATTGGCTTCGGTGTGTTGGCCAACTCGTTGGGCGCAATCACGTCGCCCGTACAGTACGGGCTGACCTACGAGAACGGCTCATACTACGTGAAGCGCCGGCCTTGGGAAGCGAAGGTGAAGCTGGAGAGCGTGAAGAATCCCTTGCTCGACGTCACGATGGCGGGCTTGTTCGCGTTTGGCTCCAACAACCTGGTGACTCAGCTTTGGCCTGCCGCGGATGTGCGCGTGAACCCGACGCCGGCGCAGCTCGCGCTCAATTTCTCTACGAACTTGATTCCTGTCATCATGCTGCTGTTGGTGTGGCGACGCGAGCTTGGCCGACGCGGCCAGAACAACGAAGCGGGAAGCGAATAGGGAGTCCGCTTCCCGCCAGGGGGCTACCGCAGTTCAGTTGGGCGAGTTCACGACCCCTTTGCGCGCAGAAGTTTCGCGGCGTCTTCGCCACCGTTCTGCACGTGCAGCAGCGGCATGGGCCTGTCCACGCCTTCCACGAATCCTGGCCGGGCTTGCCAGGGCGTGCAGGACATGACGTTCGTCATGTCCATCCAATATTGGAGGCGCGCTACTTTCAGAGCCCACGTCATGTGGAAGTGATTTGCGGGGGCGAACTGCTTGTACTCGACCATGGTCGCGTACTTGGGCACGACAAACGTGTGCGGCCAGGTGGGCGTTGACGTGGCACAGACTGCCTGCCAGAGGCCGTCGGGCAGCTCGGTCGTGGTCGCTTCGTCCCAGATGAGCGAGAACATATTATTGAGTGCGCTGTAGGCCATGCGGCCCGCGATGCCATCGATGTTCGGCGGGGAGACGAAGTTGACCGAATTGCCCATGCCGGGGAAATAGTGCTTCTCCGCGAGCGGCATCGAGACGCCGGCCATGATTTCGTCGATGCTCGCGCCGGGGCTGGCGGCCCAGTCGAAGGCTGCGCTCCCCGAGTTGTCTCCGTCCACGAAGCCCTTTTGCTCCCAGAGCGTGGAGCCGTCGTGCTCGATTTTGAGTTTGTCGGCCAGTGCGCAAACTTCCCACGGCTCCCACACCTTTCGGAAGTCCATGAAGAGCGGCGGGTTGCCGCCGGAGAGCCACGTGAAGAAGAGCATGGTGAGCAGGCCCTGCACGTCCGCCTCGGTTGCATACGGGAGCGGGGACTTGGGGCCGTTGTGGTCGAACGTGCTGTTGAAGAGCGACTCCATGCCGTCCGCGACCGGCAGCGGAATGCCGCGGGGGTCGCTGCCCCATTCGAGTTGGCTCATGAACCCGCCGCCGACCGCGTTGAGTTCGGCCATGATGTCGCGCACGATGAGGTACATCGCGAGGCTTTGGTCGAAGCGGTCGCTGTCGGCCTTCTTGGGCAGTTCGATGCGCTTGCCGAGCATCTTGTCGAGCCACGTGCGCAGGGCCTTGAGTTCCTTGGCGTCGTACGCCTTCTTGCTGAGCATGTCCGCGAGGAGCTTCATGTCCAACCGCGTGATCTCGATGCCGAAGGTGTTGCGCGTGGGGATGATGTGTCCGAGCGCGGTCTCCATGCCCATGGAGTCGTGGCCGAAGACTACGACGCGGCGGCCTTTGAGGCCTTGATAGGTGATCGCGGCGTACGCCCAGTCGACCATGGCCTCTGCGGTCGCGTCGGTCATTTTGGGGTTCTGCCCGGTGTCGGGCCACGTGCCCACGTTGATGTGCACGAGCTTGCCATACTGCGTGATCGCGCCGGATGCGGCGTGCACGAACACGACGCCAGGCTTGGGGCCGGAGTTGCCACAGGTCAGGTTGAGCGGCGTGTCCTTAGGGAAGTGGCTGAGGAGCGAGATGAGCGAGAGCTGCGGGAAGGCCCAGGTGTCGGGCACGCACACGAGTACGCTCACGCCCTCGTCCTTGAACTGCTTGGCGACGATGTCGGCCTGCGCCTCGCCGTCGACGAGGACGGGCGACCACACGACCCGCACGGGTTTGCCGTCGGGCAGCTTCACTTGGTCGGCGAGGATGTCGGCCGCGTGTTTGATGATATTGTTCGAGCGTTGCCGCGACTCCTTGTCGACGCGCGGGTCGCACGTTGCGAACACGCCGATGGCCGGCGCGGCCACGGCGCTTTTCGTCGTGAGCGATAGCCGTTGAGCTTTGGGCATGGGTGGGGACTCCTTCGTGGAAGTCGTGGCCGAAGCCGCAGCAGAGGCGAGCCCCTCTCGCTGCGCAATCGGTCGAAGGGGAAAGGTGATAGGCGAAGGGGAGGAGTAATATACCCGGCCGGCGATGGCATGGCAAGGTGCTGCGGCTGAGACCGCGCGGCGGCTTCCGACAGTGGCCGCGCCCCTTCCCCGGTTGGTGGCCCCGTGGGGGGGGGCGGCTACTCGGTGGTGGTGGCCGATGGTGCTTGGCGTGTGCCGGGCTCGGACGCGTGATAGCGCTTTTCGTGCGCGTCTGCGCGGCGCTTGAAGAGGAAGCGCATGGCGAGGTTGAGCCCGAGGGAAATGACGATCCCGGCCATGGAGAGGCGGAAGACAAGGATGGCGATGCAGCCAGTGGCGCAGATCGCGATGATTGGAGCGATGAACCAGCACGTGACGACCCAAATCGCGCGGCCCATCTTGAGGTCCGCGTCGCCGCGCACGAACACGCGGTCGGAGAGGCCCGTGCCGAGCATGGCGGCGAACGCGACATACGTGGTGGACACCGGCAGGCCTCTGCCTGAGGCGAACGCGATGACGCTCGCGCTCACGCCGGTGATGACGGACGCGCGGAGGGTGTCGTAGTGGACTTTTTTGCCGTGCTCGTCGAGCGAGGGCGCCGGAGCGAGTTCCTTGGGGTGGCCGCGGAATCTGAGAAACGCGCGCGCCAACGCGCGGCACCATTCGGGCGCGTACAGGGCGACGTGGTCGAACTGGCTGCCGGTGTTGACTTGTGCGCGGGTGACGCGCTGGGAGTACGTCGTGAACATGCCCGACGCCATGAGCACTCCGCAGCCGAGCAAGGCCCACCAGGGAATGGGGATTTCCGACCCGATGTTGGCCAAGTCTGCGCCACTGCCTTGGGTGGCTTGCACGTGCTTCCACAACGTGATGCCGGCCAAGCCCGGTGAGGCCGCATTGGCCAAGTCGTTTTGGCCGAACGCGAAGGCCATGCAGACCATGCCGAGCACCGCAGTGACGTGGAAGAGGAACTTGCTGCCGCGGGGATGCGTTGTCACCAGGATCAAGTGCACCAGGAGTGTGAAGGCCCCCCACATGAGGAGCAACACCAGCCACTGGCCGTAGGCCTCGAAGACTTCGCTCTTGATCAATTTCACAAACGGCACGTTCTTGAGCCCCTTGAAGACCATAAACCAACTGAGCCACGTGCACATGGCGCCCGCGATCCATGGGCCGTGGAGCATGACGGCTTCGGGATCTTGCGCTTTGTCGCGTATGGCGCCCCGGAACACGCGCATGGTCAGGAAGGATGCGATGCCGCTCACCGCGATCGAGATGATGATGCCTGTGGTCACAGTGCCCACCTTGGACCAGTTGACATTGGAGGGGCCCGCGAGGAAAAGCGCTGCGCCAACCAGTTCGAAGACGAGACAGGCGGTGGTGCTGACCGGCATGCCAAAACCCGAGAACGCGTAGAGCATGACCGTGTCGACGAAGTAGACGCTGATGTAAATGGCCAGCGCTTTCTTCACGGTCAAGACGGTGGGATCGAAAATGCCCTTGCGCGCGGTTTCCATGACTGGCGCCGAGAACGACGCGCCGAGAATGACGGCCGCGCCTGCAATCGCGACGGCAACCCGTCGGCGCAGAACGCGGGCGCCGAAGACGGCGTTCACCAGATTCGTCGCATCGTTGCGGCCCACCTCGATGCAGTCCCAGATGAGCATGCCGAGGCCGAGGAATGCGGCGCAAGTTAGGAAGTCGGGCATTGCGATCCTCAAATGACAATGGGAATGTGAGCGGCCTGCTCAGCTTCGATCACACGGATCGCGCCGCAGACAGATGGGGTGGTATCGGGCGGTAGCGGCCGTTCTGGGGGCGCAAGCGGCGAGGCGTTTGGCGATTACGGCGTGTCGTTGGGCCGTGCCCGCACTAGGTGAGCATTCTGACAGAAGGATACGAAAGCAATGCTAGGGGTGCGTTAGAAGGCGGTTAGCATGGGCGTGGCAGGGGTGGTAGAATGCCTGGGCCTTGTAGCGCTTTACGCCCGTATGATGCTAACAGGAGTCGGCGTCTCGTGTCCATGTTCCTAACATTCCTTGGCGGGCTCGGCCTGCTGCTCTTCGGCATGTCCCAGATGTCTGAAGGTCTGCGCAAGGCCGCGGGCAAGAAGGCGCGGCAAGTGCTGGAGATGCTGACTGGCAACGTGTTCAAGTCTGTCGGTGTGGGGGCGCTGGTCACGTGCATTATACAAAGCTCCAGCGCCACGACAGTGATGGTCGTGGGCTTCGTGAACGCGGGGCTTCTCCGGCTGCGCCAAGCCATTGGCACCATCATGGGAGCGAACATTGGCACGACGATCACCGCGTGGCTGATATCCCTATTCGCGGCCCTGAAACATGCAAAGATAAGCCGATATGGTCTGCCCATGGTGGGTATCGGTTTCATCGCTCACGCGCTGGCCCGCCGGAATGGGCGGAACTGGGGGCAGGCCCTGCTTGGGCTGGGGCTCATCATTCTTGGTTTGGGATTCATGAAGGACGCGTTCGGGCCGCTGTGCGAATCCGGACACGTCAGCAAGCTCTTCACCTTCTTCGGCCAGTCACCGTTTTGGGGGTTTCTGGCAGGCGCGTTGATGACCGCGGTCCTGCAGAGTTCGAGCGCCACCATCGGCATCGCCCAATTGCTTGCGGCGACCGGTGTGCTGAGCTTAGACGCCGCGCTGCCGATTGTGATCGGCGATAACGTTGGGACCACCATCACAGCCAACCTCGCGGCTATCGGTGCGAATACCAATGCGCGGCGAGCCGCGATCGCACACTTCCTTTTCAATGTGTTTGGGTACATCTACCTTCCTTTCATCGCGATTGGATTGTTCCAGAGCGCTCTGGAGGCGGTGGTTCCAGGCGAACTGGGGCGTGACAACATCGCCGTGCACATTGCCGCGGCTCACACGGCCGTCAACGTCTTGAGCACGCTCATCTTCATGCCCTTGGCCGGCCGGCTCGAGCGACTCGTGGTGTATCTGGTGCCCAGCGACGGCGACGAGATGATCGGGCAGCCTCAGTTCCTGGAGAAGCACTTGCTCGATACGCCGGTGTTGGCCTTGGACAGCGCGAAGAAAGAAATCCTGCGCATGATGGAGATCGCGTCCAATTCGGTGGCGAATGCCATGGCCGCGCTCACGGACGACAAGGGCAAGGCGAAGGCAAGAGGCAAGGCGATCAAGCGAGTCGATCGACGAGAAGAAGCCATCGATCAACTCCAGGGGGACATTACCAATTACTTGGTCGAGATCTCGAGCCGCGACATCGACCTGGCGGAGGCCAATGAGTTCCCTGTGCTCATCCACGTGGTGAACGACATCGAGCGTATCGGCGATCACGCGGTCAACCTGGCCGAACTCGCGCAGACCTACATGGAGGAGAGGCTCAGCTTCAGCAAGGCGGCCGCCCGGGACATCAAGAAGCTGAAGGATGAGGTCGACGCGATGATGGCGGAGACTGTCAGAGCGCTGGAGGACAATGATCGTGAGGCTGCGGCGGAGGCGCTCAAACGAGAGATGGCGATCAACGACATTGAGATCGATTGCCGCAAAGGCCACGCCGTCAGGCTGGCTAGGAAGAAGTGTGAGGTGCAAGCAGGGCTCGTGTTTCTTGATGTCATCACCAACATGGAAAAAATCGGCGACCACCTCGCCAACATCGATCAAGCTGTCATGGGCGCGTTTCAGTGGGGCAGGAAGTTCCGGCTCAGGGACGAGGACGAGCCAGGGGCCTCGGAACCGCCGGAGGCAGAGTCAAAGGCTTCGGATTGACGCACCGAGCCTTCCCTCGCCTTGACCCCTTGCTCCTTGAGGGTATAATCCCCCCCTTTCTTGCCCACCCACCCCACCTCCCTTCATGGAGAACGGACCCATGGCTAAGATCGGCATGATCGGATCAGGCGGAATTGCTCGTCATCACTGCACCCGTCTGGCCAAGATCGACGCCGCACAGATCGTCGCGTGCGCGGACCTGAGTGAAGAGAATCGTGCCAAGCTCGCGGACGACTTCAACGTTGACAAGACGTTCGAGGACTATCGCGACATGCTTGCGCTCGATGAGGTCGAGGCTGTGTACGTGTGCCTGCCGACCTTTCTGCATTGTGACGCGGTCGTGGCCGCGGCCCAGGCCGGGAAGCAGGTGTTCTGCGAGAAGCCGATGGCCATGTCCCTCGACGACGCGCAGAAGATGATCGACGTGTGCGCGGATAAGGGCGTCAAGCTCATGCTGGGGTTCGTGCGCCGGTTCGACAACTTCTGGGGCAAGATGCGGGAGCTGATCCAGGGCGGGGCCATCGGCCGGCCCGTGCTCTGGCGCAACTGTGCGGCGAGCGGTGGGCCCAGTCGGCGGTGGTTCAACGACGCGGAAAAGGGCGGCGGCCCGCTCATTGACGGTGCGGTGCACAACTACGATTTCGCACGATACACCTTCGGCGAGGCCGAGTTAGCCATGGGTAGCATGAATAACTTCAAGCCGGACAACACCGCACTCGATACGGGCAGCGGCCTGGTGCGCTTCAAGTCCGGGGACGAGTGCATGCTCTCCTGGTCGTGGGGCCTGCCCGACGGCTGCCGTGGCGGAAGTCTGATGGACGTGCTTGGCCCGGAAGGCGCGATCGAGTTTGGCGCCGCGGCTGACGACTACCCGGAAGGCACAAGCCCCCAAACCCACGGCGGCTTCACCGTCATGGGCGCAGGCGGAGAGACGCGCGTCGAGGTCTACGAAAAGAACGACATGTTCCAAGACCAAGCGCAACACTTCGTGGACTGCGTGGACAACGATGTGGCGCCGAAGGTGACCGGGAAGGACGGCAAACTCGGGCTTGAGATCGGCCTCGCGATCCTCGATTCGAGCCGCCAAGGCCAGAGCGTACCGATCGTGGCGGAGTAGTAACGCACAAGGTGCAGAGTGCATATGGGGACAGGTCTCAGTGGGCTGTCTTCAACGGCTTCGCTTGCGGCGGACGGCATCGTCCGCCGCAAGTCGTTCTGTAACGCTTCAGCCAAGTGCCATAGCATGGGCCCAAAGGGGCCGCGAAAAAACACGCGAATATTGTGCCAAAAGGCCTGGTACTTTTGAAGTAACACTTCAGCCGATTGCAACAGCCGTTGGCCCCATGAACGTGCGCGAGTTCAATGGACAGCGTTTCCGCTTGACGCAACGCTGTTTGGGAAGCCCAACGGGCTTCCGGCTTCGTAACACTTCAGCCGATTGCAACAGCCGTCGGCCCCATGAACGTGCGCGAGTTCAATGGACAGCGTTTCCGCTTGACGCAACGCTGTTGGGAAGCCCAACGGGCTTCCGGCTTCTAGCCCAGGGTTGCGGCC
>JAJRTI010000815.1 GCA_024278415.1 Planctomycetota bacterium
CCGCGCGAGATCATCGAGTTGAAACAGCGCTTCGACCTCGACGCGGCCAGCGTGTATTGGATCCGGGTGATCGACTACGGCAACTCCAAGTGGCTCCACGGCGAGGCGGGCATCCGGCGCATGCAGGAGCTACTGGATCAGCCCTGGGACTGCTACGTGATGTACCAGTTGCCCTTGACGCGAATGCCGGTGGAAGCTCAGTACAAGCTGCTGAAGGCGGTCACACTTGGCAAGGGCCTGGTCATGGTCGGGCAGAACGACAAGCGCGTACTGAAGGAGAAGAACCGGCTGGCGCTCCCCGCGTTCCTCACCCAAGGCACTCCGCTACAAGGGCTCTCGTTCGGCAAGACGCCGGAGAAGATCATGTCCGCCTACCGCGTCAACAAGGGCCGGGCCTTGCGCACCCGCGGCAGGCCGAATCTCGGCAGCGACGTGGGGTGGGACACCGAGTATGAGTACTGGGTCCAACTGCTTGGGCGAGCGATCCTGTGGACGGCCGGCAAGGAGCCGAAGATGGCGCTCACGGTGGAGGCCAACCAGCCTACGTGCGACTGGGGCCAAGTGGGCGGCATGCGCGCGCTTGTCAAGTGGCAAGCGCCGGACTCGCTGCCGGCAAAGCAAGTCCAGGTGGACGTGTCCCTGCGCCGGTTCGACGGCAAGACCACGCGGCTGGCATCGGTGAAGGCCGAGTCCGCTCATGGGACAATCTAGCGGCGAGTCAATCTGTCCACCAGCGGGCGAATCAACCTCCGCGCCGGGCGCTACTTCGTGGACACCATCGTTCGCGGGCCAAAGGGCGTGGAGGCATGGGGCTCGGCCACGTTCGAGGTCACCAGCACACGAGCGGTCGAGGCGATCGAGTTGGATTCGCCCTACGCAGAGGTCGGCGGCACGCTGGCGGGCAAGGTGACGCTCGCGGGCGCGCCCGGCCCCGGCGAGTCGCTGCGCGTCGACTTGCTGGACCCGCGCGGCCGCGTGATCGCTCGCTCGGACCAGCCCATCCAGCCCGGCGCGATGGCTTTCCAGTTCGCGGTGAAGCCGTGGATGCCCATGCTTATCCGCGTCGCGGCCCGGCTCATGCGAGAGAACAAAGAGGTCGCCTACCGATACGCCTGGTTCCACGTGACGCAACGCCATCGGGGCCGGTTCAACCACCTGATCTGGGACTACCCCAGAGGAACGCTGGCCCCGTGGTGCGAGCGGGCGCTGGCCAAGTATGGGATGACGCTGCAACTGGCCGGCGGCAATCCACCGAACTACGTCGCGGCCAACGGCCTGGCCTGGGTGCCGTACACGACTCACATCAAGAACACGCTGGACGCGAACGGGATCATGAACAAGGGCTGCTGGAATGACCCGCAGGTTGTCAAGGCGCGCGTGGCCGGCCTCGCCAAGAAGTACATCCCCGCGCGGCAGCACGGCGTGTTCGTGTATAGCCTGGGCGACGAGATCGCGACGCGCGGCTCGTGCCTGTCGCCGTATTGCCTGGCCGCGTATCGGAAGTATTTGCAGGAGCAGTACGGCACGATCGAGGCCCTGAACGCGTCGTGGGGCTCCACGTACAAGAGCTTCGGCGAGGTCAATCTGCTCGATCCCAAGGACAACAACGCGGCCGAGGCTAGGCGCCGCGGCATGTACCCGCGCTGGTTCGATCGACAGGCTTTCCAGAGCTATAACATCTGCCGATACTACAAGCAGTTCGGCGACGCGTACCGAAAGATCGACCCCCTGTCGCGCACCGGCTACGAAGGGGCCGGGCGCTTCGATCGCGGCGACGACTACGACCTGATCGTGCGCACGAACCAGTTCTGGAGCCCCTATCCGGGACTGGGTGACGAGGTGATCCGGTCCATCGCGCCGCGCGACTTCCCCCGGGCCAACTGGATGGGCTACGCCAAAACGGCCGACCGGCTCACCTGGAAATACTGGCGCATGGTCACGCGCGGCTGCGACGCGGTGTGGTGGTGGCGGTGGGATGCGCTGGGCCGGTTCCACGGGTTCCTCGCGCCTTGGCTGGCGCCGTTCGACGCGACCAAGGAGATGATCCAGGACACGCAGATCGTGCGCGACGGCCTGGGCGATCTGCTCATCCACTCTGAGATGCAGACCGACGGCATCGGCATCCTCTACTCATTGCCCTCGGCCTATGCCGCGAAGGTGCAGGCGTCGCCCACGTTCAGCAGCTACGAGAGCAACCACGCCGCGTTCCACAATGCCCTGCGGGAGCTGAGGCTCAACTTCCTGTATTTCACCGACCGGCAGATGCGGCTGGGTGAGGTGGACCTGAGCACGTTCCAGGCCATCATCCTGCCGATGGCGCAGGCGATGGGCAAACAGGAGACGGCGATGCTCCGCGCCTACGTGCGCAATGGCGGCCTGCTGATTGCCGACGTGCGCCCGGCCATCTACGACGGCCACGTCAAGCCACTGGCCGCGGGGCAACTGGACGACGTGTTCGGCGTGAAGCGCACGGGTTTCCCCGAAGCGCAAATCGCGGACGGAGAGGTGCATGTGCCGGGACGCAAGGCCACCCAGACGCCGCTGCGCATGGAGAAGGTTCGCGTGGACACCGGCGTCGCCGCGGCCGGGGCTAAGCCGTGGGGCCGCGCGGGCAACGCGCCCCTGTTTCTCATGAACGCGTTCGGGAAAGGCCACGCGACGCTGTTGAACATGGCCATGGCGACCTACCCGGCGCTCAGCGACGAGGCCACAGACGAAGCGGCCGCGAAAACTCTGCAAGCGCTCCTCGGCCGCGGTTCGGTCGCGCCGGCCCTGCGGCTCACCGCCGCCTCGGGCCAGCGCCTGCGCAACGTCGAGGTCACGCGCTGGGTGAACGGACCCGTGCAACTCGTCTCGGTCTTTCGCCATAAGGGACAGCCCGAGCCTGCGAAACTGAACCTGCCGCAGCCTATGTATGCGTACGACCTGAAGAACCACAAAGCCCTCGGCAAGCAGCAGGCCATAAGCCTGACCATCACCCCCTACCGCGCCATGTTCTTCGCTCTGTCTCCGCAGCCGCTCAAGCCGGTGGCTTTGAAGGCACCGGCGACTGCGATGCGAGGCAGCGTGGCGCGTGTGCAGATCACGTCGGCCATGCCGCGCGGGCAGCAGGCGGTGAAGGTGCAGGTCGAGCTGCCGGACGGGCGGATGGCTGGCTGGGTCCAACGCGTCGTGCTCGTAGACAAGGAGGGCGCGGCGCTGGATGTGCCAATTGCGTTCAACGACCCGACGGGAACATGGACGGTCACCGCGGCCGAGCTGTACACGGGCGAGACGACACGCACCAAATTCAGAGTGAGGTAGGTACCAATGCTGCACCACATGACAACGGTCTGCGCCGCGCTCGTGGCTCTCGCCTACGCTGCCGCTCAGCCGCGGCCGCCAGAAGTTTTGGTGACCGACCACGGCGCGCATACGAGCATCGCCGGGCCGAGAGCGCCGCGCCACATCATCGGCTTGCCGCGCACTATGCACACTATCGACATGGACACCGGCGCTAAGAAGTACGGCTTGCAGTATGTCGTAGCGCACGATGCCAAACGCCCCGGCGTCGCCATTCCCGGCGAGGGCTACATCGGCATGCCGCGGCCGTCGGGCCAAAACTGGTACGCCGGCGGGTTCTTCGATCTCCAGATCAACGGAACGACCATCGGCACGACGCCCGCTCATTCCTATGCCGGCCGCGCGGTTGGGAACCGCGGATACGTGGACTTTGTTTTCGACACGCCCATGTCGCTCGTGCGCATCCGCTTCGTCGCCATCGCCGGGAGCGACGCGCTGTACTGCCAGACGCTGCTGGAGCCCAAGACCGAGATCAACAGCCTGCGCGTGGCCCTGCGCTGCTACCCCTCGGCGTTCGTCAGCAAAGCAGACCGGCACGTGCTCACGCCGGTGCGAGACATGGCGCAGGGGGAGCACGCGGAGCTGGACCTCGCCCGGGAGTGGTGGCTGCTGTACTACGACCGCATCTTTGACGCGGGGCACGTCTCGCCATCACGCACCGGCGTCGGACCGTGCGCGGTGCTGTGGCCGGGCACCCAAACAACCCGGGCGAGCTTCACGGTCGGCAGCTACGGCACGAGCACAGCCCTGGGCCTCAAGCCGCAACGACGCGACTTCCGCTTAGTCTTCTTCGACTACGCCGGCACGAAAAACGAGGCGGCGATAGCCGATCTCCGCCAACGCGCGGATGGGCTGCTGCGGGAACTGGCCTCCTTCTCTTTCGCGGATCAAAGCATCGCCAACTGGCCGCTGGCGCAGAAGCAACAGCAGATTGCCCAGGTGCTGGCGAGAATGCCGGACAAGCAGGCCGCAGCCCAGTACCGGAAATGGGCGGCCGAGTTGGGCAAGCAACTCCAGCTCGTGCAGTCTGGGGCCGCGGGCGCGATCCTGGCCGAAGCGGAGGCATCGAGAATCATCCAGCAGTGGGAACGAGGCCTTCCAAAGTTGAAGCTGAAGGCGCTGTTGAAGGGAATCTGATTCGTCCGTTCGATACTGTTCGGCCGTATGGGAGGCTTCCAACGAATTCAGAAAGACAACGAATGGCGGAGAGGGCGCAATCCACTTTGCCCTCGTAGCTCATGGGTCTTGCTTGGGGCTGCATGCCAGCACGGGGACAAGCCCAGCAGTGGCGTAGCACCGACCGGCATGCGAAGGCATTCCGGTCCAGCGTGGCGTTGTGCCACGCTAGTGTCGCGTCCCGCAAGTTCGTTTACCCAATCCGGCGCACAGGTTGGGCAATGCCTGCCAATTCTATCTGCCGCGACCCTCGGTGGATGCATCCCCTGCCCGGGGGCCGGCGCCCCATGTCGCTACGCCGTAGGCGTTATACCCCAAAGCCCAGGGTTAAGCGTAGCGCAACCCTGGGAAACCCTTCGGCGACATCGCACGCCCCCCCCGAACGGGTTCTACGCGGATGGCCTTGCATCGTATCCCACATTCTTGTGGAACGCCTTCGGCGTTCAATCGTTTTGCGGTCGTGCACCCAGGGTAGCCGCATTCTGCGGCTACCCTGGGCTCTGTTGTCAAACCCCGTTC
>JAJRTI010000816.1 GCA_024278415.1 Planctomycetota bacterium
AAGCACGAGTTCATCGGCGACGAAGAGGCGAACCGCTTCGTCAACGTGCCCATGCGCGCGCCGTGGCATTTGTAGTGCAATCGTCCTCGTCCCTCGTCCTCAATTCCGCATAGCGACGACAAGCACGAGCACGATGCAGAACAGCCAAGCCCGCCCCGCCTGTCATTCCGAGCGAAGTGAGGAATCTCGACCGAGCGATGCGTGAGATTCTTCGCTTCGCTCAGAATGACACGCTGTTGGACCACTCATAAGAGTACCTGGACCCAAACATGACTCACCGGCACATCCCCATCACCCTGGCCTTCGCCATCGCCCTCCTTCCATTCGCCGCACGCGCGGCCGAGCCCAACCTCGACGACCTGCTCAAGCAAGTCCCTGCCCCCAGCGCGGCTGAGGGAGCCAAGGTGAGCCAGGCGCTCCTCGCACTTGGCGAACCGGGCGTCGCGGCTCTCGCCAAGAGGCTCACGCCCCCGGGCCAGGGCGACGACACCCAGCCGCGCATGGCGCTCCACGGCATGGCGATCTACGCGTCCCGGCCCGGCGCGGCCCCACAGCGCAAGGCGTTCGCCCAAGCCGTCGCCAAGCAACTGGCCCTCACACTCGACCCGCAGGTCAAGAGCTTCCTCATCCGGCAACTCCAACTCGCCGCCGGTCCGGAGGCCGTCGCCGCGCTCGCTCCGTCGCTGCTCGACGAAGCCCAGTGCGAGTACGCCGCGCAGGCGCTCCTCGCGATCCACACCGGCGCGGCCGAGGCGTTCGCCAACGCGCTGCCTCAGGCCAAAGGCTCATGCCAGCGCACGATCATCCAGGCCCTCGGAGTACTGGGTGTCGGCCGCGACGCCAAGCTGCTCCTCCAAGCCGCGGCCAGCGAGGACCGCGAGACCCGGCTCGCCGCGGTGTTTGCTCTCGCCGCGGCCGGCGAGCCAGCGGGCATTGCCGCGGTGAAGAAGTGCGCGGCCTCCAAGGACTACTACGAACGCGTGAAGGCCACGGAGGCCTGCCTCATCATGGCGCGGCAACTCGCGGCCAAAGGCGAGCAGGCCCAAGCGGACAACCTGTTCCGCGCGCTCATGGCCAAGTCGAACGCGCACCAGGTGCGTTGCGCCGCGTTGAGCGGGCTCGCCCAAGCGTCGGGCGCGGCCGCTACGGACGCGATCCTCGCCGCGTTGGGCGATGAGGATCCCCAGATCCGCGCAACCGCGCGCCGCGTCGCCATCGCCATGCCGGGCAAGGCCGCGACACAACGCTGGGTCACTGCGTTGGCCGCCGCGTCGCCCACGGCCAAGGTCGAGATCCTCGGCGTGCTCGCCGGCCGCGGGGACAAGGCCGCACTGCCGGCCGCGCTCGCCGCGATGAAGGACCAGGACGAGTCCGTGCGCGTCGCCGCGATCAAAGCCGCCGGGGCCATCGGCCAGACCGACGCCATCCCAGCCCTCGTGGCCGAGTTGGGCGCCGGCAAAGCGGAGAGCGCCGCGGCCGTGGCCGCGCTCAAAGCCCTGCCCGGCAGTGCCGCCACCGCGGCCATCGCCGCGGCCCAACCCAAGGCCGCCACACCGGCCCGCGTCGCGCTGCTCGATGTGCTAGCCAGCCGCGGCGCGGTGGAACACCTGCCCAGCCTCTTCGCCGCGGCCCAAGACAAGGACGAGTCCGTGCGCATCGCCGCGTTCGCCGCGCTCGGCCGGCTCGTGAGCGTCGCCGAGATGGCCCAATTGCTCGACCTGCTCGTGAAGGCGAAGCCGAGCAAGGTGCAGAGCGCCGCGGAGAAGGCCGCGGCCGACGCGTGCGGCCGCGTGTACGACAAGAACAAGGCCGCCGACCTGATCGTCGCCCGCCTGCCCAACGCCGCGCCCGCGGCCGAGTGCGCGCTGTTGCGCGTGGCCAAACGCACCGGGAGCAGCCGCGCACTGCCCGCACTGCGCGCCGCGTTGAAGGATAAGAATCCCGACGTGCAGAACGCCGCAATCCGCACCCTGGCCGAGTGGCCCAACGCGAGCGTCGCGGGCGACCTGCTCGCGCTCGCGCGCACGAGCGCGAACCAAGTCCACAAGATCCTCGCGCTGCGCGGGTACGTGCGCGTCATTGGCCTCAAGTCCGGCCGCCCCGCGAAGCAGACGGTGCAGATGCACGAGGAGGCCATGAAACTCGCGCAGCGGCTCGACGAAAAGAAACTCGTGCTCGGCGGCCTGGGCCGAGTGAAACATCCCGCGGCCATGAACATGGCCTTGCGCTACTTGGACGACCCTGCGCTCAAAAACGAGGCCGCGGCCGCGGCCGTGAGCGTGGCCAAGCAGATCGCGCGCTCGCACACGTTCGACGCGCTCCAGGGAGTGAAGCAAGTGCTCGCCGCGAAGGTGAGCCCTCGGGTGATCGAGCAGGCCAAAGACGTGCTGAGCACGATCAACGAGACCGCGTCCTACGTGACCGGCTGGATGGTCTCCGGCCCCTACATGCAGAAGGGCAAGAGCGGCGCCCAGCTCCTCGACATGCCGCTTCCGCCGGAAGACCCCGCGGCCAAAGACGTGAAGTGGAAGCTCATGCCGCAGAGCAAGGACCGGAAGAGGCCGTGGCTGCTGGACTTCGACCGCGTCATGCGAGGCAACAACCGCGTGGGCTACCTCCGCACATACGTGTGGGCCGACGCGCCCACGGAGGCGCTGCTCGAGTTGGGCAGCGACGACGGGATCAAGGTGTGGCTCAACGGCAAGGTCGTGCACGAGAAGAACGTGCCGCGCTCACTGACTGTGAACGAGGACAAGGTGAAGATCCA
>JAJRTI010000817.1 GCA_024278415.1 Planctomycetota bacterium
CTCTACGCGCATGGGTACTGTTTCTCGGACGCGGCCTTTCCCGGAGCAGGGGGGTACGAGCTGAGAATCATCCACGACCCCTTCGGCCGCGGCGTCAACGTGGTGTTCATTGGGGCCAGCGACGATCTTGGGTTGGCCAAGGGCATTCGCGCGTTTGTGAAGAAGCTCTCCGGGGGGCCTGTGCTCGATCCGTTCATCGACGTGCAGTTGGGCGGCGAGGCCAAGACGGCTTTGGCCGCGTACTTCAAGCCGCTGAGCAAGAAGTACATCGCCGACCGCATTCGGGGCGCGCGCAAGCGGTTGGGCTCCGGCGGCGCGCGCGGGGTGTGCAGTGAGATGGCGAGCCTCGGACTGGCCTATCGGATGAACGGCCGGGCCGGCCGCGCGGAATTGTTCAAGGGCCTCATGTATGAGTATGAGAAGTGGGTGTACGACAAGGACCGGCGCTACGGCGCGCACGAGGGCCAGTGGGGCATGGACGTGGACTTCACCGCGTACCGCCTCATCCCGTCGTGGGACGCGATCGAGGAGTGCGCGGTCTTCACCGACGCGGACCGGTTGCGCATCACGCGGCTGCTTGCCGCGTTCGTGCAGCAGGACACGTACAGGCACGGCCGCGGCGTGAACCGCGGCCCGGGGCCGCGGCACAACCACCAGACCTTCCCGGGCTTGGGCTTGTACTACGCCGGGCGCTACTTCAGCCAGTTCGTACGCAGCCAGCAGGCCGCGCACTGGCTCGAGACCGCGGCCAACTGCTTCGGCTGCCAAGCCACCTACCTCAAGGCGCGCGAGGACGCCGCGGGCTACCAGTGGCTCGTGCCGCAACACACGCAGATGTACGGTTTCGCGGCCGGCGACCGAACGCAGTGGCTGTCGGGCAACGCGCGGCGGCTGTGCAACCTGGCCGTGATGCTCACGGACAACTTGGGCCATCAGCCCGCGTTCGGCGACCATTCCGGCTTCGGCGGCTGGGGGCCGGAGATGACGCTGCTGCGCTACTCCGCGTTCGTGCACGGCGACGGGCGATATCAGTGGTGTATCGACAAGAAGCAGCAGATCCGCCGGCGGTTCCAGTTGGGCTCGTATGCGCGGAAGTTGACGCCTCTCGAACCCGTGGACCTCGCGGGCGTGCAGTGGAGCCCTGTCGCACGCGTCATGTATGACTACTACAAGCGCAGCGGGAAGGTCGCGTACGCGGAGACGTTCGACAAGATATCGTTCCGGCAGGACTTCGACGAAGGCACGGAGTATCTGCTGCTCGACGGCATCAACGGCACGAGCCACGGCCATTACGACGGCAACGGCATCCTTCGGCTGGTCGCGCGCAAGCGGCTGTGGTTGGAGGACGGCGACTACATCAAGTCGCTGCCCAAGTTCCACAACACGCTGCTGATCTTCCGCGACGGCGCGTCGGAGAAGCCATCCACGTTTGCGAAGGTCGAGGAGATCGCCGACTTCCCGCGGGCCGGGTTCACGCAGACGCTCATGCCCGACTACGCCGGCGCGGACTGGCGCCGCGCGGTCGTATGGGTGAAGGGACGGGGCTTCGTCATACTCGACACGGTCACTGCGCGCCAGCCGGGCGACTATCGCGTGCGGTGCGTGTGGCGCGGCATGGGCGAGGTGCAGCGGGGCTCGCGGTCGATTGTGCTGGAGCAGCAAGGCGAGGCGCTGCGGATTATGTCCGCCGGCCGAGCCGACCTGCTGCTTGAGGACGACCCGACGCGGGGCTACAACTGGCGGCGCTACCCCTACGCGCCGCCAGTGGTGCGTGTGCTGAACTTCATCGACGGCGCGACGTTGGAGGCCGGGGAGAGCGTGACCATCGCAAGCGTGCTGCGGCCGTCCGCGCCTGAGGACGCGGGCGATTTGGCCGCGACGATGATCGCGCCCGGCGTGGCGCGAGTCGAGGCGGATGGCGCGGCGTTTGTCTGCGGCGCTTACGCTGAGCGCCGGGCCGAGCCGGTGGCCGTCGTGGACGGCTTGGCCACGGACGCGGCTCTGTTTCGCTTCGACGCCCAGGGCTTCGAGGTCGTGAACGCGACGCGGGTTGCCGGCGCGGAGTTCGACTTGCGCGCGACCGCGCCCGTATGCCTGTCAGTCGATGCGGCGACGGGAGCCGCGCGCGTGTTGGCCGATGAGGATGGCGCGCTTGTCGTGCGGTCTCGCGACGCGACTCGGCGCGTGCCGTTCGCGCGCGGCCGAAGCGAGGTGAACCTCGGCCGGATCGCCTATGCGCCTAAGAGCCTGGCGACGACTCGGGATAACGTCGTGGCGTATGTTCCCCCCAAGAGCCATGAAGCGGAGGGCGAGGAGAAGGGGGCCGGGTTCAAAGAACTGTGGCGGCTGCGCGCCGCGCCGTCGCGGCTGCTGCTAACCAACAACACGGGCCGCTTCGCCGCGGCCGACATTGGCGCAAGCTGCAACGTCCGCCCCGCGCCGCGGGCGCGCAACCTGTTCAACGCGGTCGATCCCAACCGCGTCGCCGCGCTGCACGACGGCGACACTCGGTCGACGTCGACTAGCGTCATGTGGCCGATGGACGCGCGAGTCTCGCTCGACTACGACCTTCGGCGCGAGGTCGAGCTGTCCGAGATTGTGCTGCGCGTGTGGTTCGGTTCGAAGTCGAGCAAGGGCGAGAGCTTCATGACCGAGCGCGTGCAGGTGCGCGTGAGCCGGGACAATTTTGCAGAAGATAGTCGGCTCCTGCTCGACTACAAGGACGACGGCAACCATCCCGACTGGGGCGCGCCGCTGGAGTTGAGAGCCCAGGCAGATGGCGCTCTCGCGCGGTGGGTACGCATCGAATGCACGCCGCGCAAGAAGTCGAGCGTGTATCTTGCGGAGGTGGAGATTTGGGGCGACGGCGAGAGCATCCCGCTGAAGTTGCGCCAAGGCCAGAGCGGAGCGGATTTCTTGAGCATCGCGCCCGGCCCCGACGGGCTTGTAGCGCTCGGCGGCTCGTATGGCGGAGTGTACCTCGTCGATGCCCAGGGCAAGCAACTCTGGCGCAACGAGACCGGCGACAAGGTGCCGACCGTGTGGTGCGGCGATCTCGACGGCGACGGCGTGGCCGAAGTCGTGGCCGGCTCGCGTGACGGCAAGGTGTACTGCTATTCGCGTGACGGCAAGCCGCTGTGGACGTTCACCTGCGAGCCTTACCACGGCCGCAGCGGCGCGCTCGTGTGCGTGTTCGCGGCCGACGTGGACGGCGACGGCAAAAAGGA
>JAJRTI010000818.1 GCA_024278415.1 Planctomycetota bacterium
AGCCAGAGGGCGCCCTTACGGTCGCCACTACGAGCCAGAGGGCGCCCTCACGGTCGCCACTACGAGCCAGAGGGCGCCCTTACGGTCGCCACTACAAGCCAGAGGGCGCCCTTACGGTCGCCACTACGAGCCAGAGGGCGCCCTTACGGTCGCCACTACGAGCCAGAGGGCGCCCTCACGGTCGCCACTACAAGCCAGAGGGCGCCCTCACGGTCGCCACTACGAGCCAGAGGGCGCCCTTACGGTCGCCACTACAAGCCAGAGGGCGCCCTTACGGTCGCCACTACAAGCCAGAGGGCGCCCTCACGGTCGCCACTACAAGCGGGTCGCTCCCACGCTCGCACAGCCGCGACATGAGCGGCTTCAGCGAATGCCCATGAGCATGAGCAGCCCGCGCAAGGCGAACGTGCAGGCCACGGCGAGGACGCACGTGAGAACCCAGCGGGACAGCACTACCTCCCGCACCCACGACGCACGTGGGGCCGGCGCCTGTGGGGGCGCGTGGTCGGAGGCGGGCCGCTCGTGCAGGTGTTCGGCCTGTTCGCCCGCGTCCTCAACCGCGTCGCGCCCGGCTTCCTCCTCAGGTTCATCGACTGCGGGTTCTCCCTCGGCGGGTTGTGCCGGTGGCGCATCCGCCTTGGCCGGTTCTTTGCTTCCTTCGCTTGGGTCGCCCTCTTCCAACTTGCCGCCGCAATTTGGGCACTTGCGCGAGTCGGTGGACCGGCGCCCCCGTACGCGGCACGCGTTGCCGCAGGTGGTGCAGGTGAGCGTAATGACCTTGCCGCCGTAGCGCACGGACCGCACTTGGGCCTCGGTCAGATAGCCCTTGTCCAGCAGCACTTCTCGCACGGGGATAGGCGAGCCCTTGTCCTTGAGCCGACGCGCCAGCTCAAGGCACTCCTCGCCCTGGGCCTCGGAGATGAACTCCGCGGCAACCGCGCGCTCGATGAAGTCTCTGTCAGTGATGCGTGCCATGGGTTGGGAAGAGGCGCTACCCGTCTCCTATTCTGGTGTTTGTCGCTCGTCGCGTGGCGCTTGGCTGAAATGATACTTGCTTTCCGTCGCGGTTGCTAATGGTGAAGGCACTAACCCGCATTTCTCACGACTCCGGGCGGGTGTCGATGCAAGGCGCACTGTCGCGAAGGCGTGCTCGGGCACGTCGAGCGCCGTGCAACGCACAGGAACTGTACATTGAATCATGAACGGGGCGTGCCTGCGCCGGCCAGGCTGAACATGCCGGCCTGCCATGTCCCAAGCGGAGATGCACAGGGCCAGAGCACAAAAAAATATCGCGCGAGAATCGCGTTATGCGCGCCTCTGAGCATCGCAAATGACTGGCTCAACAGGGGCTAAGGCGGCGTTCGTGGGCTGGTCAAATCTGTTTGACAACGAGTGGGCGAAGTGATAGCATCCGACATTGCGCCCCCAAGATATAGCTCAACACGGGCTCAGGGACGCTTTATGTCGTATGTAATCGCAATCGCTGAACTTACGGGGCGCCAGCAACATGGCGGGGAGTCTGCTGCGGCATAGGCGTCGCAGCCCGGCCGGGCGTGAGCGGAAGCGATGCGCGGGGACAGTCCACGAGGGACAGTCCCCATGAAGGGACACACCACATGGCAGACACCGACTTCACCCACCTCCACGTGCATTCCGAATACAGCTTGCTCGACGGAGCGTGCCGGGTCAAAGACCTCGTCGCGACGGCCGCTGGCATGGGCATGAAGAGCCTGGCCATCACCGACCATGGCAACATGTTCGGCGTGATCCACTTTTACAAGGCGGCCAGGGACGGGGGCATCAAGCCGATCATTGGCTATGAAGCCTACACCACGCCATTCGATTTGGACGTGAAGACCGCGGAGGCGAGCAAGGCCGGGCTGTGGCACCTCACCCTGCTTGCCAAGGACATCACCGGCTTCAGGAGCCTCATCCAACTCGCGTCCATCGCGTCGGTCGAGGGCTTCTACTACAAACCGCGCCTGAACAAGAAGGTGCTTGCGGAGCACAGCGAGGGGCTGATCTGCCTGAGCGGCTGCCTGCACTCCGAGATCAACCAGCACCTGCTCGCCGGCAACGCCAGCGCGGCCGAGCAAGCCGCCAAGGATTGGATCGACATCTTCGGGCAAGAGAACGTGTACATCGAACTCCAAGACAACAGCATGCAGGAGCAAAAGGACGTGCTGGGGCCGTCCGTAGAGATTGCGCGGCGCTTGGGCCTGCCGATGGTCGCCACGAACGACATCCACTATCTCAACCGCGACGATGCGTACGCGCACGAGGCCCTGCTCTGCATCAACACGCAAAAAAAGCTCGATGACGAGGACCGCATGCGGTTCTCGAGCGACGAGTTCTACTTCAAGAGCAGCGACGAGATGGCCGAACGTTTCGCGGAGTGGCCGGAGGCGATCGCGAGCACGGCCCAGATCGCCGAACGCTGCAACGTCGAGCTGGAGTTGGGCAAGATCATCCTGCCCGGCTTCGACGCGCCCGATGGCATGGACAACGAGGCGTATCTGCGCCACCTCTGCGAGGAGGGGGCCAAATGGCGCTACGGCGAACTCACGCCCGAAGTGCGCGAGCGCATGGAGCACGAACTCAGCGTCATCAAACAGACGGGCTTCATCAACTACTTCCTCATCGTCCACGACTTCATCAAGCACGCGATCGACCTCGGCATCCCGGTCACAGCGCGCGGCTCCGGCGTAGGCAGCTTCGTCGCGTACGTCATGGGCATCACCCACGTGGACCCTATCGAGTTCGACCTGCTCTTCGAGCGCTTCCTGAACCCCGAACGCATCGGCATGCCCGACCTGGACGTGGACTTCTGCGCGGACCGGCGCGAGGAAGTCATCAAGTACGTGCGCGAGAAGTACGGCGAGAAGAGCGTCTCGCAGATCATCACCTTTGGGACCATGAAGGCCAAGGCCGTGCTGCGCGACGTGGGCCGGGTCATGGACATCCCGCTGGCGCGAGTCAACGACATCGTCAAGCTTGTGGGCGACAAGCTGGGTATCACCCTCGACGAGGCCCTGGGGAAAGAGCCGAAGCTTCAGGAGTTGTACGACAGCGACCCGACGATCAAGAAGCTCTTTGACATTGCCCGCAAGCTCGAAGGCCTTGCGCGGCACAGCTCTATCCATGCCGCGGGCGTTGTCATCGCCGACGTGCCGCTCACTACGCACATGCCCATCTGCAAGATGGGCGACGCGATCGTGAGCCAGTGGGACGGCAACACACTGGCCGACGACATCGGCATCCTCAAGGCCGACTTCCTCGGCGTGCGCAAGCTCACCGTGCTCCACACCGCGTTGCGCTACATCAAAGAGACGCTCGGCAAGGAGATGACGCTCGAAGACATCCCGTACGACGACGAGCCCACGTTTGAACTGTTGCGCAAAGGAGACGCGAAGGGCCTGTTCCAACTCGAAACCAGCGAGGGCATGCGGGATCTGGTGAAGAAGTTGGCCCCCGAGAAGTTCCCCGACCTCGTGCCCCTCGTGGCGCTCTACCGGCCCGGCCCCCTCAAGAGCGGTATGGTCGACGACTTCATCGACTGCCGCCACGGCCGCAAGGAGCCGCAGTACCCGCATCCCAAGGCCGAGCCGATTCTCAAGGAAACGTACGGCGTCATCCTCTATCAAGAGCAGGTCATGAGGATCGCCAACCGGCTGGGGGGGTTCAGCCTCAGCGAAGCGGATTTGCTGCGCAAGGCCATGGGCAAAAAGAAGCCCGAGATCATGGCCAAGTACAAGGACCAGTTCGTCAAGGGGTGTATGGACAACGACATCGACGAGAAGACCGCGGTCCACATCTGGGACTTGATGGAGTATTTCAGCGGGTACGGCTTCAACAAGTCCCACTCGGCCGCGTACGCGGGGATCTGCTACCAGACCGCGTACCTCAAGGCCAACTATCCCACGCAGTACATGGCCGCGTTGCTCACGTGCGAGTCCAGCGACACGGACAAAGTCGTCGAGTACATGGACGACTGTAAGAAGCGCGGCATCGAGGTGTTGCCGCCGTGCGTGAACGAAAGCGGCCACGAGTTCACCATCGTGGGCGAGCGGACGATCCGCTTCGGCCTGAGCGCGATCAAGGGCGTGGGCGGCAAGGCCATCGAGGCCATCACGGCCGCGCGCGGCGAAGACGGCGCGTTCAAGTCGATTTTCGATTTCTGCGAGCGCATCGACACCGCGGCTGTGAACAAGGGCGTCATCGAGACGTTGGTCAAGTCTGGCGCGATGGATTGCTTCGGCGCCAAACGCTCGCAACTCGCCGCGGTCGTGGAGAAGGCGGTCCACGCGTCCGCACAGGTCCAGCGGGACCGCGCCCGCAAACAGATGACGTTCTTCGACGCGTTCCAGGCCAGCGCGGCGCAGAGCGAAGAGGCGGCCGACACGTCGCTGCCGGACATCGAGGAGTGGCCCGACCGGGAGCGGCTCGCGTTCGAGAAGGAGACGCTGGGCTTGTTCATTAGCGGCCATCCACTGGACCGATACCGGCACATGCTCTCGCGCTTCGCGGACACTACCGCCGCGACCTTGCCCGAGCGCGAGGAGGACACGTGGGTGACCCTGGCCGGCATGTTCACCCAGATCCGGCCCCGCACGACGGGCAAGGGCGACCCCATGGCCAACTACACGCTCGAAGACATGGACGGCATCATCCGCGGGGTCGCGTGGAAAGAAGCCTGCGGCAAGTACCCTGATCTGCTCGTGGAGGACAAGATCGTCGTGCTGCGGGGCACGGTCGACTGCCGCATGGAGGATCCCCAGGTCATCATCGAGGAGCTGTACTCCATCGAGGAGGCCCACGAAAAACTGCCCGCCAAAGTGAACGTCGTGCTGCCCATGGACTCGGTGAAGGTCTCGGGGCTCGACCCGTTCGAGAAGGTGCTCCGAACCCACTACGGAGAACTGCCGGTCGTGCTCACACTCGACGGCAACGGCAGCGGCAAGGTCTCCATCGCGATCGGCGACCAGTTCCGCGTCAAGCCCTCGGCTGCGTTTTGCCGGGACATCGAGGCCCTCGCGGAAGCCGCGCGCGTCGCGTTCGAAGCCAAGCCGGCCAATGGCAACGGCCGGCGACGGTGGAAGGGCAAGCGGAAGTAGTGGGGGGGTAGCCGAAGCGGCACGCCCTCTCTTGCACCACGCGCCAGCACCGGTATACTGGCCCGCATGTGGCGCCGTATCCTACGTCGATTGCTTGCGCTGCCCCTCGTGCTTCTCTGCGTGGCGACGCTTGCGTTCGCGCTCATGCACCAGGCGCCGGGCGGCCCGTTCGACGCGGAGCGGCAGCTCCCGCCGGCCATCGAGCGCAACATCCGAGCAAAGTACCATCTCGACAAGCCGTGGTGGCAGCAATACGGCATCTATCTTGGCCAACTCTGCCGCGGCGATCTGGGGCCATCGTTCAAGTACCGCGATCGCACGGTCAACGACATCATCGCGGAGGCCGCGCCCGTATCTGCTGCGCTGGGTCTGTTCGCGATGTCCCTGGCCACGCTCGTGGGCGTGGGCCTGGGCGTGGCCGCCGGCGCGCGGAAGAACACATCCGTGGACTACGCGACCATGAGCGTGGCCATGGTGGGGATCTCGCTCCCCAGCTTCGTGCTCGCCATGGCGCTGCTCATGGTCTTCGGCTTCTGGCTCCGCGTACTGCCCGTGGCCGGCTGGGGCAGCCCGGCTCACATGATCCTCCCCGGCGTCACGCTCGCCGCGGGACCCACCGCGTACATCGCCCGGCTCATGCGGTCGAGCATGCTGGAGGAGTTGGGCCAAGACTATATCCGCACCGCGCGAGCGAAGGGGCTGTCCGAGTCCGCGGTGGTGCTGCGCCATGCACTGCGCAACGCGATCCTGCCGGTGGTGTCGTTCCTCGGGCCCTGCGCGGCCGCGGTGCTGACCGGCTCGGTGGTGGTGGAGCGCATCTTCGCCGTGCCGGGGCTTGGCACGCACTTCGTGAACGGCGCGCTCAACCGAGACTACACGCTCGTCATGGGCCTCATCCTCCTCTACAGTGCGCTGCTCGTCGTCTTCAATCTCATCGCTGATCTCGCGCTCGTCTGGCTCGACCCGCGGATTCGGCTGGCGTAAACGGCACAAAAAAAGCGGGCGGCCGGAATGTTCCGGCCGCCCGCGAGCGTTCACGGGGGGTGCGATCACCGCCCCCCGCCTATAGGAATGCTGAGGGCCACCATCACCCCGGTCACGGCACCGCCCGTTGCCTCGACTTTCAGCTTTGTGCCTCCCTTGGTGAGCCGCATGGCGGCGCCGGCAACGGCAGAGAAGTTGCCATCCTGACGCGCCTCCACGTCGTTGCTGGATCGAGTCCTGTAGGCTTGGCCACTCACAGGATAGTACTGCACGTGGGTGGTCTCGCCAAATGCGAGCCGCGAGGCAGAGACTTGTGGACCCGCGTAGAAGGAACAGGGGCCCACGGTGTAGCAGAGGATCACGCTGCTCTGCACCGTGTGCACACGGCCGTCTGAGAAGCGCCAGGACGTGTAACCCGTGGAATAGTAACTGCTGTTCGTGCCCGCCTTGATCACGTAGTCCCCGATCCGCCTGTAGGTGTATGTCCCGCGCCATTGGCAGGACCAACGCCCGCCCTGGGACTGCCACAACCGAACGTTGGCGCCCGCTCTGAAGGCGGGCATGTTGTGTGTTCGGTCGCTGTCGCCGCCGGGCTGGGCTAGCGTGTCGGTGTTGTAGTCGTGATCGGTCCCATACCAGTCGCGAACGTCGACGTTCGTGGTGCCGTCGACTTCGAGTCTGGTATTCGAGACGCCGACGCCACCGTACACGCAGAGCCAGGGGGTTGGGTTCCATCCCACATCGAGCCAGGCCGTATCGGTCTGAAGACGGCCGTCCGCGTTGACCAGGTATATGTTGTCCTGCCAGCCATAACTACCCGAGTTCTCGCCGACGACGAACGGGCCTTCATCGCCAAAGTCGTACCAAGCGTCCCTATACTCAACGCTCACGCTGGTCCAGAGGCTGCCGGGGCCGCCGGTCGAACTGCACCCGCACAGCGACACTCCGAGGTCCGTGGCGCTCATGGTCGGGGCGGGGACGGCGCTGACGGTGGCGGTGATGGCTCCCATCAATCCCGGTGAGAAGGTGCCCGGCGCCGTGGTTTCGCCACCCACCTGGGCTTGTGCCTCTCTCACGTTCGCGATGAGTTCTTTGCGCCGCGTGTACTTGTCGAGCTTGCGCTGGGCCTTGTTTCTGTCGTACATCCACTTGGCCACCCCGTTCGCGTCGGCCCCCTGGGGCGCCTTGTCACCTAATCTCTTGATGTCCCGCTTGGCTTCCTCGATCTTCGTATTGCATCGATCCAATTCCTTGCCGAGATCGATATCGCTGAGGGTCTTGCCGTGGGCCTCCCCTGGCTTGTTCCAGATGTTGTTGATCAAGTTTTGCCCAGCTTGGTCCAACTGCGCCTGTGGCGTGGGTGCGGCCACGGCGGACGAACTGGCCATCATCAAGGCGCACAAGACAGCGAGACACATGCGAAACAGTACTCGTCCAGGCATGTCACTCTCTCCTCATAATGGGCAAGCAAGAATGAATGTCGGTCTCAGAATGCTGTGGCACGGCCGGGGGCAATGCGCTTTCCGCAAGCGTGCGCGATACAGAGGCCGCGCAGGCACTCACTCCCAACACGTTGGCTGCATTCTGCAACAGACACTAATAGGGCCAGAATGCTAGCAGGGATCGACGTCGATTGCAAGCCTTTTTTCCCCGCCGCAACAGTTCAGCCGCACGCAGACAGGCCTGCGCATTCCGAGCCTATGGCCCTGGGCCGCGACGGAAGGCAAAGGCCTTCCGCTCCAGTGCCTAGTCGTCTCATAAACATCAAACATCGGGTGCAGGTCTGAACGTACGTAGTAAACTGGGCGTTCATTCCCGTGGTACGCCGGCGCAGAATGCACATGCGCCGAAGGCGCATCACAACATAGCCCAGTGCAAGCTCGTTCGGTCGCGTCAGCGGGCGAACGAGCGCCG
>JAJRTI010000073.1 GCA_024278415.1 Planctomycetota bacterium
GCGCCTGTACGGACGTGTCGGCTGGACATTTGGCGGACGCGATGCGCGTGTGCGAGCGGATCCTCGCGGTCTGCCCGGACCACGAGGACGCGCAGGCGATGTGGGACCAGGTCCAGAGCCGCCACGACCGGGCCGCGCAATTGTATGGGGCCATCGAGCGCGGCCTGCAAGGCCAGACCGGCCTGGACGAGTTGGCGAGCTTGCTGGCCGAGGCCGTGGACACGTACCCCGATCATCCGCTTGCCCATGCTGTCCAAGTGCGCATGGCAGCGAAGGCAAGGGAGTACAGACAGTACATGGACGAGGGCATGGCCTCCGCGGGCCGGGGCGACTGGGATGGAGCCCGGACCTGCTTCGAATCCGCCGCCAGGCTTAACGCGGGGGCCGCGCACGCGGACCGGCCGGTGCGTTTCGTCGACCAAGTGCTAACCACGCGCCTGGAGGCCCGGCAGCGCATCGACACCGCAATCGCGGCCGGGAACGGGGACCGGGCCATGGCGCTCGCCCAGCGCCTCGACGAGTTTCTGGAGGAGATGCGCCAATCCGTTTCCGCACCCGACTGGAGCCCACCCCATGACCACAACCCTTGAGCCCAGGAAGACGACTCCTGCTGGTCAGGACAGGAACGGCTACGCGCGCCTGTCCCTGGTCGAACTCGCGGCTCGCATCGCCAATTGCGGGGATCGAGACGCGCTGCGCGAACTCCACGACGAGCGCGCGTTGTTTCGCATCGCAGACAGCCGGCCCCTGCGGCTCGCCGCATTTGTGGACGGGCTGTGCCGTCGCCGCGCGAGGACAGAATCCCGCCAGGCCCTGCTGGACCGGGCGTACGACCTGACTATCGACAAATTCACGCACCTGCCGGCGGGCCAGGCAGGGACGCGGCCCGAGGGTCCCGATTGCCGCTGTTACTTCCGGTGCTTCCTCCGTCAATGCCGGCGATGGCACGGCGAGCACCCCCGCGCCCATCCGCTGCAGGCGGAGGCCGCGGCGAGGGGCATTCTCACTCGATTGGTCGTTCGGCACTTCCGGCTGTCCTGTGCCGAGGCCAACCGATGCGTCAACCCGGCGCGCACCCGCTACGTCTGGCGCGTGAACGGCGGCGCGATATCCCTGTGGATGCCGGCGCACCTGGCTGGGGCGCAACGAGGCGCTTGGCTGGCCGCGCACGTGGACGAGCCCGATCCCCGTCGCGTGAACGAACGTGTGCGCGTTCAAGAGATCGTGGACCGCAGCTTCGGCCACATGCGTCACCTGCCGCTCGACGAACGCGACGACGCCTTGCTGGTGGCCGCGGACACCGGTCCCCCGATCGAGGACGACGTCTTCGCCCACGGCTTGGCATCGGTGGTCGCCCACGAGAAGGCCAATACGCTCGACCGGCAGCGTCCCGCGATTCGGAGCCTGGGGCCAGGCGCCGTGCACCAACTCGTGCTGCGGATTCTTGGAGACTTGGAGGACGGCTGCTACGAGGAGAAGGCCGTCGCGGCGCAGTTCGGGCTCAGCCCCGCGACCCTGAGCCGGTTTGCCGGCAGCCGCTGGCGTCTGGGTCCCGCGCGCCGGCCGCCCGACCTGTGGCTCAACGTGGCCCAGACGCTCGCCCTGCACGAGACGTTCGTCGACGCGGCGCGGGAGGCAGGCGTTTGGGACAACGTGGAGACACTGCTCGCGGAACATCCAACGCACTCGCTGGCGGAGGTAGACCATGAGCGATGACCTGTTCTTCATCCCTCTCCTCGCGGCCGCGCTGGAGCGACACGACACGCGCGGCGCTATTGCGGCGGCCCTGCAAGAGATCCAGAGGGACGCGTCCGCGCCGGCATCCCAACAGGGATACCGGCAGTTCCTTCAGTTCATGGCCGCGGCCCGCGACGCGGAGCAAAACGGAGACGCGGAACGGCTCCACAATCGCGTAGACCGCATTGGGTCCATGGAGCTGCACGTGGTGCGGGAGGGCATCGTGGTTGGCCGAGGCCGGCTGGGGTCTCAGCGCCGCGCCTGCACGATCGAGGGCATTGTCCCCGGCCGATACGGCCTGCGGACGGACTCGGGACGGATCCTCTGGGAAGGACACATCGCGGCCGAACAGGTGCTGTGGAGCCAGGCATACCCCCGGCAGGCGCTGAGGGCGGCCGCCGATACGGGCCAGCCGGAAATGGCTCCTACTCGTACGGTCTCAGTGCCGCAGGCCGGCCTCGTCATCCAGACGCACGCGGGCATCGAGGCCGGCTCCGTGACGATCGCGCTCTGTTTTGAGGAGACGACATGACGGACCCGGACCAAGCCATCGGCCGGGCCAAGACCGTGCTGGTCTTCGGATCGGGCCCCATGGCCCGCGCCGTCGTATCGTCCGTGGTCGTGAAGCACCGGCCACGACGACCGCGGCGGCGAATGCGGTTCCGCGGGCGAGTGGCGTTCGCGCCGGTCGCTCGGGCCCACCTGCAGGACACCTTGCTGCCGGCCGTGGACTCGGTGGCTGCCGCGCTCGGCGTCAAGCGCGCCGGCTTCGACCTGTCCGTGGTGAATGTGGGCGCCGCGGCGAGCCGGGACGCCGGCTTCGCGATCGCCGGCTTCTCGGCCGACGCGCCGCTGTTCCTGGCCATGCTGTCGGCCGCGCTGAAGATGCCGGTGCGGCAAGACGTGGTCGCCACCGGCCACGTCGCGTCCGAGGACGGAGATCTGCGGCCGGTGAGCAGCCTCCCCGCCAAGCTGGCCGCGGCCGCAGAGGATCAGGGCATCCGAACGTTCGTCGCGCCGTGCCTGGATTCGGACGCGTCGTTGCGGGAGCTTTCCCCAAGCGAACTGGAGTCCGCCAGAGAAGCCATCGCTCAGGCCAAGGGACGGGTCGAGGTCGTGTGCGCGTCCGGCGTGCATGAACTGGCGCGCGCCTGTCTGACCGACGAAGGCATTGTGCGCGCCGCGCTACAGATCGGGTTCTATGAGGGCGAATTGTCCGAGGCCGACGAGGCCAAGCCCATCGCCCGGCTGGCGCGATGGCTCGCGCAGGACAATGAGTCCAGGTACTGGCGCGTCATGGAGGCCGCGTTGCTGAATGGACGCACGGCGCTCGCAGCAGACCTGCTCCGGCATCGCATCCGCAACCAAACTTCGCGCAAGCAGTACCCCGCCGCGTTCGGCCAGCGTCTCCACGACCTGCTCGCGTCGGTTCCCCGTCCAGTGCGACAACTCAAGATCGAGTTCCCCTTGGTCCCGGTGGGCGTGTGCCTGCAACTGAGCCGTCACATGGCCGCGGCTGATCAGGCAGACCTGCAACTGCTGTTAGACGCGGTGGCAGGCCGGCGCGTCCTGGACCAGTCTGCGGGCAAGTCCGGCCTCGAAGGCCGCGCCGGCAACCAGGAAGATGACGCCGCCGGCGGCCCTGCTGAAGCCGTCCTGAACGCCGTGCTTGACGAGGTCCGTCCAGATGCGCTCGCTAGAAACGTGGGCATGCCCATCGATCAAGCCCGCGCCGGGTACGTTCTGCGCGACGTGACGCTGGACTCGTACGACGCGTTCCTCCAGATCGTGCAGGCCTTCTACCGGTCGCTGTTGCGCCACGCTGGGCTGTCCAGCCTCTGCGCGGCCCCCCGCCAGGCCGGCGACGAAGCCATGGCTCTGCTGGGCCGCGCATTCCAGGACACCGGCGGCTTGGACGCGGCCTAGGCTGAGGCCCGGCTCGGCGCGAACGGAGGCATGCGGTACGTGCTGGACCTGATGACTGAGCAGTTCAAGACCGAGCAGCAGGCCAAGCGCGTCAGCCGCGCGTTCAAGGCCGCGCTCGACCCCCTGGACTGGGACGCGCGCGTCGCGTTCATGGCCGCGTTCATTCGACGCATGGGCGACCACCTGCCTCCCGAGATTCGCGAACAGCCTCCTCAACGGTTTGCACGCCACTACGAACAGATTCTCAGAACGTACGTGCAGTCGCTCGACCGCGTCAAGCAACTGCTCAATAGGCTCTGACATCAGAAGGAGAAACGACCATGGCCAGGATCGACAGCCTATTGGCCGAACTGGACGAGCGCCACATCGCTCAACGCGTGGCCCTTCGGCACGACGAGGCACGCATGCGCTTTCCGCTCCAACGTAACACGGTGGACACGTTCGACGAGTTCAGCCGACTTATATCGGACTACTGCTCGTCCCACCTGCAGGCCGTGCTAAATGGAGCGGTCCTGCCCCGCGTGGAGGCCGCGAGCGAAGCCAAGGAACTCTTGGAGCAAGAGTACCGTAGGAAGGGCGGCGACATCGTGGCCGCGTTCAACGACGCCCATGACGGCACCAACGGCGGCATGCGCGTCGTGCTGGACGTCATCGCCGAAGGCTTGAAGGCGCGATCCGTCGAACGCCACATTCGCGATGTGTTCGACCGGCACGTGGCTCCCAATGATTGGGACACCAAGGTCGAGATCATTCGGCAGTTCATCGCTCAGTGCGGGGCCAACATGGCGTCCTCAATCCGCCCGGATCAGCCCGAGCGGTACGCGCACGACTACCGGGAGTTGATCGAGTCCTACGTCGAATCGCTTCGCCGCACGTCCTCCGTCTTCAGACGTCTGTAGGAGACGAATCATGTCCACCAAGCTCGAACAGTTGCTGGAGAGCATCTCTCACGAACGGACGCTGGACGACGTGAGCCGGCTCACCGATGACGCTCTCAACGCGCTGCCGATCCGGGACGCCCAAATCACAGACTGGGAGGCCTTCCGGCGCGCCCTGATCCAGTGCATGCAACACGTGGAGGACAGCGTCCTTCGAAGAACGCCTGTAGGGGCGACCCGACGCGCGGACCTGGATTTCGAGTGGGGACGGTGCTGCCACGTGCTCACCCAACTCTATGGCCCCAACGGCGAGAAGGCCGCGTTCGAGAGGGCGCGCACCGGCAACGAGGGAGGCCTGCGCCAGGTGATTAGGGACTTCGCACGAAGGACGGCCGAAGACACGGCGCAGAACGAGATTCGGGCCAAGGTCGGCAACTGGTGGCTCGAACTCTCCGTGGACGAGCAGCTGGCGGTCGCGGACGAGTACCTGCGCAGATTTGGGCATCTGTTGCCTTCGGAACTCACCGAAAGGAGCGCCGCGCGCATCCGAGCGAACATGCCCCAGGTGCTCGAGCAACACCCGCGGCTCATGCAGCCGCTCGCGCGAGTGGGCAGGGGCTGAGCGTCATCGCGCGGAGTAACGTACGGGCTCTGCGACGACGATGGTGTTTCTAAAACCGAGCTGAAATCCCAAGGCCCGTTCGCCCGCGGCGTACCGGTGGAAGTCCATGACCTGTGGAGGCCCACATGTCCATCGAACAAGCGCTCATCGCCAAAGCCCATCCCTACATGCTCGCCGAAAAGGCTCGCGCCGTGCTGCGGCAGGAGACGAGCAAGGGCTGCACCCCCTACATAGGCCCCAAGCCAACCGCGCTGGAGCCGGCGTACGAGCCGCTGTCTGACCCCAGGGACGCGCTCCCAGGAGCCGACCTGTCCGCGGTCGTACTGGCGTCTCCACTGCCCCGGGACGAACTGGTGCGGCTTCGAGTCTGGCTCTCGCCCAACCAGGTTTGCGACTGGCGCCGGTCCGAGCTGTTCCTCAAACAGCTCTCCAGGGTCCGACACCGCGTTGCGTTCGAGATCGTGGGCAACCGCGAAGACATCGCGTTCCATCTCCTTCTGGCTCGACGCGACCTGCCCACGATCCGCACTGCGTTCGACGGGCAGTTCGAGCTGTGTGAGATGACGGAGATCAAGCGCGATCCCTTGAGTCGCTTCTCGGAGAGAACGTGGAGCCGCGCACGGTTCAGAGACGTGTTCCCGCCTCCGCCATACTCCCACCTCCTCACTCGGCCTACCTAACTGCATCGATCGCCCTTTGCCACGGTCATCGCCGCGCTCATGACCGTACCAGAGTCTGCGCTCGGTTTCTATCAGGCCCTGTTCGCCCCCACGCCGCCGGACCATGACTGGCACCGAAACGTGCGCGCACTGCTGGACTTGGAGTTCTCGATCAAGCTGGCTGCAGGCCTGCCCAGCGCGTACCGCTACGCGCAGCAGATGCCCTCAGGCGACCTCAAGCAGATGGCCATGGACACGGAGGAGAAGGCGCACAGCGACAAGCCGTTCTTCTTCGCCGCACTGCGGCTGGGCGTCGTGAACGGCCGAGAGCAGGCAGACACGCTCATGCAGTCTCTCGCGGCCGGGGCCGGTCTTCTGCAGCACGGAGGTCGGCCCATGAACTGCCTCACGGAACATGACTATGCCGAGCATCTGCCGGCCGCGGTGACACGGGATCTGTTCGCGCAAGGCCTCACGTACCGCCCCGGCTTCCTCGTGAATTCATGGGAGCTGACCAGCCTCGTGCACCTGCCTCCCTCGGACATCATCGATCCGAGGCGGCAGGCTGTGGCTGTCTTGGAGACACTTCCCCCGGAGGGATCGCTATCTCGTGGCACCCCGATCGGCCAATGTCTGTACGCAGGCATGTGGCGATCCGTCTGCATTCCCTCGGACATGAGATCCAAGCACGTTCACCTTATCGGCCGGCCCGGCATGGGCAAGTCCACCGTCATCGAACACATGGTCCTCCACGACGTGGGACGGGGCGAGGGCGTGGCCGTGCTGGACCCACATGGGCAGATGGTGCAGCGCTTGCTCGGCCTGCTGCCCGAATCCTGCGCGGACCGCGTCATCTATGTTGACTTCAGCGACCGGGAGTGGGTGCCCATCTGGAACCCCCTGATCCCCGGGCCCGGCACGCCCATCGGCCGCGTGGCCGAGGACCTCGTGGGAGCGTTCAAGAGCTTCGTCACCGGGTGGGGCGACCGGCTCGAACACATGCTGCGGCACGCGATCTTCGGGCTCATGCACCTGCCCCAGGCCAGCCTGCTCGACGTGGCCAACCTCCTGCGTTGCCAGTCGGCAGAGAGCGAACGCCTTCGGCCGCTCGTGATCGAAGCCATGGACAACCCGCTGGCCAAAGCCTTCTGGCAGGAGGATTTCGCCAAGTACAGATCCGCCGACATCACGCCGGCACAACACAAGCTTGGCAAACTGGTGACCACCGCGGGCTCAGTGGCCCTGATGCTGTCTCAGAGCGATTCGGCGTTCAATCTGCGGGACGTCATGGAGACGGGCCGCATTCTGCTGCTGGATCTATCCAACCTGGGGGCCGAGGTGCAGGAAATCCTGGGCTGCTTCCTCATGTCCCTGCTGCACCTGACCGCGGTGAGCCGGCAGCGAGACGCCGAGGGGGCGCTGAAGCCGTTCCACATCTACTGTGACGAGGCGCACAAGTTCCTCACCGACGCGATGGAGAACACGATCGCGGAGACGCGGAAGTTCGGCGTGTCGCTCACGCTCGCGCACCAGTACATGGCTCAGTTCAACACGCGCAAGGCCGGAGCCCTGTCCACGGTCGGCTCCACCGTCATCTTCAACGTGGACACTCGGGACGCGCAGTACCTCAAGAAGGACCTGCAGGGCCTGGCGGACATGGATGAC
Source organism: Planctomycetota bacterium (assembly GCA_024278415.1). The sequence continues at coordinate 7,488 of JAJRTI010000073.1, forward strand.
ATCATCACGCTCGACGTGGGCCAGGCCCTCGCACGAATCGGCAACCAGGTCGTGAGGCTGAACACACACAAGCCCCTGGACATCGAGCCGAACAACGCCCGTGACCTGTTTATCGCTCAGTCACGGGAGCGGTACCACAAGCCTGCAGATCAGATGCGCCAAGCCCTTCAACATCGAGGGGACCAACGATCTCCCAGGCCGAATGCGGAGGCGGTGCTCACTGTTCTGATGGACGAAGGAGGAGACCAGACAGGGCGCAATGCTAACCACACGACACCGCAGGACGTGCGCCAGGCCGACTTCACCTATGACGAGTTCTGACGACATTGAGGAACGCGCGGCAGGGATCGTCCGGCAACTGGTTGCGGGCATGGACGAAAATGAACTCGTGCGCCGCATCGACAGACCTATTGACCAAGCAGCGGGGAAACTCATCGCCCAGGCGCCGCCCGAGTACTCCCACAAACAGCTCCATGCAGCGATCACCAGCTTCGTCCAGCAGCTCTTGCTCGCGGGAGCGGACAGAGAGGGCATGCCCCGTGCGCACGCGCACGACGAGGCGATCGCGATCATCGAACAGGGATACGAGGGCGCGCATGCCAAGGGGTACGAGGGCGCGGTACTGGACGCAATGGACCCGTCGCACCCAGGCCTGGCGTTGGTCCTGGCCCGAATCGCCGAGGCCGTCAAAGCCAGACACCGGCAGCTTCGGGTCACAGGACTCGCGGCCAAGCTCATCAATCCCAACGATTGGGAACTGAAGTGTGCGATCGCCGGCCTCCTTCTCGAACGCTGCCGGCCCTGGCTCACTCCCGAGCTTCAGGCCTGTGCGACGGAGCAGTTGGCCGACGACGTCGTGGACCTCCTCGCCCTCCATCTCGCCACCGATACCGGGGTGCAGCAGCTTAAGGCGAGCCCGTTCTGAGGAGAGGAACTGAAACGGGAGCATCCGTTCGCCCGCACATGTCCATAGAAACCGTCTGACCTCTGTCGCCGCTTGGTCGGCTCACAGGACAGTAACATGGACATGACGCGCGAACATGGAGTCAGATCGACTCGCGAGAAGATCGCCATCTTCAGGGCGTGCTTCTCAGGGCTCGACCACGTGTACGGCACGTACGACCCGGCCACGGGCAGGGCCAGGCAGGTGAAGGAGCCCGTCACCGACTGGGTGATCCTACGGCACCTCACCGGGCAGAGGCCGTTCGGGGTGTATCTGCTCGTGCAGGATCGCACGCGGGCGTTGGCCGTCGATTTCGATAGTGAAGATCACGGGCCGCCGCGGGCGCTCGTGTCGGTAGCAGGGGAGTTGGGTATCCAGGCGTACATCGAGCGCAGCAAGTCCAAGGGGTACCACGCATGGGCGTTCTTCGAGAAGTCCGGCGTGCTTGCGGCCCACGCGCGTCGCGTCGCACAGCTCATCCTCGACAGGATCGGCCTGCCCAACACAGAAGTTTTTCCCAAGCAGGACCGGCTCGGCCACGCCACCCAGTACGGCAACTTCATCAACGCGCCCCTGTTCGGTAATCTCGTGCCCCAGGGGCGCACCGTGTTCGTCGATCCCGTGACTCTCAGCCAGCCGTACGCGGACCAGTGGGCGCTGTTGGCAAGCGTGCGCCGTGTGTCGGGGACAAGGCTCAGCGAGATTGCTGAATCAACTGCAGTCGGTGAGAGTGAAGAGCCGCAGCGGACGCGGCCTCGCGCGGTGAGAGGAGGTAATGGAACTCCCTCGCAGACCTTCGGCCTCCCGCCCTGTGCGCAGCGCATGCTGGCGAAGGGGGTAGAGCATTACCAGCGCGTGGCCTGCTTCCGGCTGGCGGTGCACTTGAGGAAGGCTGGACTGCCCCTCGACTTCGCGCGTGTGTGCTTGGAGAAGTGGGCGGCCAAGAACCGGCCACGAGACGGCAAGAGCCGCATCACGCGGACGGAGATCGCGGAGCAAGCCGTCTGCGCGTACCAGAAAGATTACCGCGGGTGTGGATGCGAGGACCCAGCGATTCGACCGTACTGTCATCCAGAATGCCCCCTGAAGGTCAGGGCCACGCAAACGTAAAAGCTGCCATGTTGACAAAACGACGCCTCGCACCTCAGACACAGAGTGCCCGGATGCATCAGGCGCTGTTGCGCAGGTACCCGGCCAGGGATCGTCAACCCAGACGAACAGGGCCTGCGCGAGATCCTCACCCATCCCAGCAAAGCGGGCGACCGCCCCTCACAGTCGGCAGCCAGGTGCAGGGCCGTCTCTATGGCCCTGAGGTCAGGAGTCGATCCCAGGGAGTTCATTCAGCAACTGAGGGGGATTGGGTGTCTGTCTACCCAAGGGCAAAGTGGAACGATGGTGACATCATCGTCGTGTCTTGTCCGGACGCCATCGCGAAAGCCGGCGAGGAAGCCGAGGGCCGGGGGCTTGAGGCCGTCGATAGACGCACCCCCGGCGAAGTCGCTTCGTGCCGGCTGCGACTTGCCCTTTCGCTGCAAGTTCGGATGCAACGTATGCTCGCGCGGCTACAGCAAGTGCAGCTGATAGGTTGCTGCCTTCAGCCGCGCTCGGTCGCCAGGACGATCGGAGACACCATGGAAACTGAATGCAATAACCTGAGCCTGCTCATGAACGCACGCGACGTGGCCGAGGCTCTTGGCGTGAGTGAACGCTCCGTGTGGCGCCTCGCCGCGATAGGGGATATCCCACCACCGGTACGCATCGGACGATCGACGCGGTGGCGACGAAGCACGATCGACTCATGGCTCACAACAGAGGAGCGGCGGGCCGCGCGACGGCAGAAGGCTGAAATGCGCGGCGACGAAGAAGCTTGACAACGCACTGCGACGGCGCTAGTCTGTAATGTGGCTTTGCATTACAGGAGTCGTGGTCATGGCAAGCAGACGACGCAAACAGACGACGAAGCGCCCCAAACTCTCTATTCCCGTGGAGCACCTTCGTGAGCGAGTGGTCCGTAACCGCACGCTGAACGTCCGCATCACGGAGATGGAACGCAACCAGATCCACGACGCTGCAAAGCACATGGGCGTCAACATCAGCGACTACATCCTCGGCCTACACGCCGAAGCGTGGGAACAGATACAGAAAGGCAAGGTGTGAGATGGCTGGCGGACTTTACAGACGCAAGAGCCGGACTGGGAAGCCACTTCCCCGATGGTATATCTGGTGGCACGATGCTGATGGACGCCGCAGAGACAAGGCGGCGTACCGGGACAAGGCGGCGAGTCGGAAACTGCTTCAAGATCTGGAGGTCGAGGCCGCCCGAGGTGAGACGGGCATGTTGGACCCCTTCGCGAAGTACAAGAGAACGCCGCTATCCCAGCACATGGCGGACTTCATCCCCCATGTGCGAACAGCGGGAGCATGTGCGAAGTACGTCGAAGGACTGAAGCACAAGCTTGAGAAAGCTCTGGGTGCCATGGAGGCAGTCCTGCCCACGGATCTGTCGACTGACAGAGCGGAGAAGTTCCTGCTCTGTCTCGTTGAGGAAGACGGGCTTTCCGCTAAGACGCGCAACGCCTACTTGGCGGCCCTGATCCAGTTCGCCGAATGGGGAGTGAAACGAGGACGGTGGCCCTCGAATCCCTTCAAGAGCATTGCGAAGCTCAACGAGGACGTGGATGTTCGGCGTCAGCGGCGAGCTCTGTCCGAGCAGGAACTCCGGAACCTTGTTGCAGCCGCAAAGGTGCGCGCATCAGAGAACTTCCGCCAGCAGTGCCCCAATGCTTCTGCCACGACGCTATCCAGACTGAAACGAACGGGACTGGAGCGCAGCCTGATCTACAAGATGGCTGCGCTAACAGGATTGAGGCGGAAGGAACTCAAGACGTTGGAGTGGGGCCATCTCTCTCTTGACACACCCGCAACAACGGTCACCGTTGAAGCCAAGAACGCCAAGGGCAAACGGGAAGACACGGTTCCGATTCACATAGGCTTTGCTGAGGAGTTGAGGCAATGGCGGGCACTCCGAATGCGTGAACTCGGACGTCCCGTAGAAGCAGGTGACCGGGTGTTCCACATTGCTCACCGCCTGTTGGAGCAATTCGAGAAGGACTGTGCTTACGCGGGCATCCGACTCAAGGACGGTGCCGGACGGATCGTAGACTTCCATTCATTGCGGCACACCTTCAGCACACTGCTGAGTCGCGCTGGGGTGTCGCCGCGGGTGGCGCAGTCCCTCATGCGCCACGCCGACATCACGACCACGATGAAGACGTACACCCACGTAGAACTCATGGATCGTGTCGCGGCAGTCTCCGCATTGCCGGCCCTTTGGGACACGGTCGCACAGGCCGACATGGGAGTAGCGGCTGGGGCTGAGTCCCTCCATGCAGCCGCGCCAATGCATATGCCAAAGAATCTGTTGCTGGAAGTGTCTTCGGGTGACGCTTCAGGTCAGATCGTCGAGAACGACGGACGGCCGTCAAACCGTGGTTTGGCGGCCGTCTGTGCAGAGAATGGCGGGATCTGTCAATTGGTGACAGCCCCTGGCAGAGAACACGCCCGGCAGGACTCGAACCTGCAACCTTCGGATTCGAAGTCCGTGACTCTATCCAATTGAGCTACGGGCGCGGAACGCGCCTGCTGCGCCGGCGGGGCCGGCGCAGCAGGGGAGGGGTGAGAGAGGGGATTTGAACCCCCGGCCTCCTGATCCACAGTCAGGCGCTCTAACCAACTGAGCTACTCCCACCACGGCTTGCACGCGGCGCGCCAGCGAGGATTCGAACCCCGGACCTGCGGATTAGAAGTCCGCTGCTCTATCCAACTGAGCTACTGGCGCCTGCAAAATGGCGCTGGCAAGCTCGGGACACGCCCGTGCGTCTGCGAACGACTGCTAGGCCACACGCAGACTCAAGAGTATAGCACAGAACCGCAGGCAGTCAAGGCTGCACTGCGCCTCAGCCCCGCCCGGCCTCCTTGGGGTCCAGCGCATCCCGCAGCCCGTCGCCGAGGAAGTTCAGCGCGAGCAGCGTGGCCGCGAGCGCGGCCCCGGGGAACACGATGAGCCACCAATACATGCGAACCGGGTTGAGCGCGGCCGCGCCTTCCGCGGCCAACGAGCCCCAGCTCGCGTCGGGCGGCTGCACGCCCAGGCCGAGGAAGCTGAGGAACGCCTCCTGGAGCATCACCGCCGGCACGGTGAGCGTCGCGTACACGATGACCGGGGCCATGACGTTGGGCAGCAGGTGCCGGGCGATGACGCTCCACATGCCCCCGCCCATGGCCCGGGCCGCGGCAATGAACTCGCGCTCCTTCAGCGCGAGCACCTGCCCGCGCACGATACGAGCCATGGTGAGCCATTGCACCGCGCCGAGCGCGACGAAGAGCAAGATGAGGTTGCGCCCGAAGATGACCATGAGAAGGATGACGAGGAACATGTACGGGAGCGCATAGAGCACGTCCACAAAGCGCATCATCAGCGCGTCCACCCAGCCGCCCAGGTAGCCCGATACCGCGCCATAGAGCACGCCGATGAAGACGCTGACAGCCGTGGCCACCACTCCCACGGCCAGCGACAGCCTGCCGCCGTACAGGGTGCGGCTCAGCAGGTCTCGGCCGAGCGCGTCCGTGCCCATCCAATGTTTCAGCGACGGAGGCTGGTGCTGCTCCTCCAGGGCCTGGGTGCGGGGGTCGTACGGCGCGAGCCACGGCGTGAGCAGCGTCACGGCAACCAACGCGGCGAGAACGCCAGCCGCGGCCAGGGCCATGCGGTTGCGGCACAGGCGGGTCCACGCGTCGCTCCAGAGCGTTCGGTTTGCAGTGGCAGCCATCGTGCCGTTGCCGTCCTATTCGTTCAGCCGCAGTTCGCCGGCGAGATGGACACTTAGGTGAGCATCGCCAATGCCTTTGGACTGTAGCCCACACGCGGCAGCAGGTCAAGGCAGCGCCCGGCCACCCGGCCATGGGCCAACGCGGCACGCACCGCATCTGCCTGCACCCGATGCATGCGCAGTGCGCACACCATGCACCCGGCTAGCGTGTGAAGCAATGGCGGAAATGGCCTAATGTGGGCGCACGCCGCCTTGCCTAAGCAGCGCTTCAACTTTTCAGGCACCTTCGCCGCCCTGCAACGACAAGTCACTCGCGCTGCACGGCCACATCCAGACCGACAGAGTCTAAGCGCGCAGCAGGCCATTCGCCACAGCGGCGGACGAGGCCGTCCGCTGTGAGTGACTCGACAGAAAATGGCAAAAAAAATGCCGTTTCTTTCTTTGACAAGTGGCAGACCTCCGCTATACTGGAGAATTCAAGCCCGAGGCGCGTGGTTCCCCTATAAATTCTGGGCCTCGCTTGTCGGGCCTGCAACAATAGAATCGGCCATTGGGCCGTTGCGCTCATGGCTAGGGTGTCATGGGTGAGATAGACCCTACTCGTTCGCCCCTCAACTAGGCCGCCCGGAGATACGCGGGATGCAACTGATGAGCAAGCAAGTCCTTGACGCGCTGAGAGATAGCGCAAGGCGCGCCATAAGCGTGGCGTCGGCCTGCGCGTCTGTAGCCGCTGAAGGGCCGTCACGCTTGCCGCGGCCATCGTGGTCGAATCGGCACACGGCCTGCGTAGCTGGCGAACGTGGCGTTGGTCTCAGTTCGTTGAAACAGCGCCATCAGACCGCCCGCCCGATGCCCATCTTCGCCGGCTATCTCCGCGTTGATGGTATCGTGAACGCGAGAGGAGGGCCTTAGGGCACTGCCATACCGGTTATGGACAAGCCCTGAGGCCCAGAAGCCTCAGGGCTTTTTTTGTTGACCTTTTTTGCAATATCCCCCAGTGAGAACCGTATTACTTGCAGACCACAGCGTGTGGCCTCAAGCTTCTGTGAACCTGGCGCCGTGTTCCTGCGTCTTATCTGTTAGGAGGACAGAGCTATGAAGATCGCGGCAGTTGCTTTCAAGTACCGGCGAGGGCTCGCCCGCGGCAGCGGCGACGATGTTTTCGACCGGATCGACTACACGAGCCCGCCTCGCACCCCGCGCCGGCGCCGGCGTCGGCCCGAGGAAGAGGTGGGGAACCCCTCCACCATCTTCCCCCAGGCCCCCACGGTGACGGACTACGTGTCCGAGCGGAACCCCTACGGGACCGCCTACGTCCAGGCCCTCATCGAGCGCATCGACTCGGGCAAGTACCCGCACGAACTCGATGACCGGCGCAACCCGGCAGCGGCGGACGCGGACGACGAACTCGTTATGGCGGAGGACAAGCGATGACCCCATGCGACTCGATCGACTGTGGTGTTGCTCATCGCGACTCCGCCCATTCGAGCGCGCTCCTCGCCCCGTCCGCGGCCCGTGCCCCTCACGCGCAGCCAGCCGATGGCTTCGGCCGGCCCTCGCCCCTACTCCGGCCGAGTGTCGACCCAAGCCATCGGCTGAGTTGCGCGTTTTCGTTTGGGGCCGCGCAGCCTTGACAGCAGCGCTCGCAAAAGTAGAATCGGCGTGGGATCAACGTGCAGCGGGCACCCAGAGCAGGCGGCTGCCCGCCTACCCGATTTCGGCACGAGCAATCCAGCATGTCACGCACAGAGATAATCAAGAAACTTTCGAACTTCCGACAAGCCAAGCAGGGAGAGTTTGGCATCGTGCGGCTGGGCGTCTTTGGGTCGGTTGCGCGGGATGAGGATGTGGTCGGCAGCGACGTGGACGTTGTCGTCGAACTGAGCGAGCCGGATCTGCTAGCGCTCGTGGGGATCAAGCAGGACATCGAGGAGCTTCTCCAGAGGCCTGTGGACATCGTGCGATACCGAACGAGGATGAATGCGTTCCTTAAGCAGCGCATTGAGCGGGAAGCCGTCTATGTCTGACACCGCACTCGTCCGAGAGATCTTGCGTCAGATTCATGGTGCAGCGCAGACGATCCTCAGACGATTCGAGCCCATCTCGTCCCCCGCGAACGTCGTCGAGTCTGAAGCCGGATTGGAGAAGCTCGACGCAATCTGCATGCAACTGATCGCCATCGGGGAGAGCGTGAAGAACTTGGATAAGATCACGCGGGGACGCTTCTGGCGAAGTACGGCGGCGTCAAGTGGAAGCGAATCATGGGCATGAGAGACGTGCTGAGCCACCACTACTTCGACGTTGACGCGGAGGTCGTGTACGCGGTGTGTGCTGACCGCATTGGCGAACTCACCGAGGCCATCGAGCGTATGTTGGCCGAACTCGACGACGCTGACGCGTAGCGCCGCGCCTGGAGGCCAAACCGTGGAGGCGCCAACTCGCCGCGGGATGCGACTATGGCCCAACCGATTACCCACTCTCGTATCGACATCGACCTGCGCGTCCTGCCCCACACGTGCTACCGCGCGAGCGACCGCGCCCGACCGCGATGGCGGTTCCTCCTAGCAGCGATCAACAGGCCACGGCGAGGGTTTCTGCTGCGCAGGATGACGATCGTGCAGCGCACGGCCAAGGACCAAACGCAGCGCACGGTCGCCGGCAAGGCGCTGGTGACTGCACTCGCGCAGAGTTCCGTTGGGCTACCCAAGAAGGGAGCAATCGTGCTGGACGTGCAGGAGCCGGCAGACCGCATGATCGCGAGGAAAGAGGTGTAGGCCATGACCATCGACCTGTCGAGCGTCACCATCGCCGCAACCCAGCCGCGGCACAAGATCGCACAGGCGCTGCGGGAGATGGGCATCCAGATCAAGACGCTCGATGAGGACGAGGGCAACGTGGACCGCTACGTTGTGAGCGAACGCCTCGCGATCGAGCGCCGCACCGGCGCCAGCTTCCTCAAGGGCATCATGGACAAGACGCTCTTCACGAGCGCGATCTACCTGCGCGAGCACTTCGAGATTCCCGTGCTCATGGTCGAGGGCAAGGTAGACGACAACTACTCCATGATGACGCCCGCCGCGGTGCGCGGCGCGCTGTCCAGCATGATGCTCCAGTACGGCATCAGCGTCCTCTGCACCGAGGACGCGGAACAGACGGTCGAGTTGATCGCCATGATGGCGCGGCAGGAGCAGATCGGCATCCCGGAGATTTCGCTCATCCCCAAACGCAAGGCGACTTCGCTCGACGACTTGCAGCGCCGCGTCGTGGAGATGCTCCCGGGCTGCGGCATGGTCGTGGCCCGGGAGCTGCTCCAGCACTTTGGCAGTGTGCAGCGAATCGTGGCCGCGACCGAGGACGAGTTCCGCGCGGTGAAGGGCATCGGAGCGAAAACCGCGCGGGAGATCGTGCGAGTCCTCACCGCGGACTACGAGGCCATCGACACGGAGAAGCAGCTCGAAGACGCGATCGAGGCCGCGCCGGAGCTGTTGTTCCAAGACCAAGCCACCTTGCTCGCGCGGCAGCACTACATCTTCACCGACGAGGGCGAGCGCCAGTTTGTGGACATGGCCTTCCTCGAGCCCAAGGCGAACGAGGTTGTTCTGGTGGAACTCAAGCGCGGCGCACTCGAGCGGGCGCACGAGGAGCAACTCGGCCGCTACCTCGACCACGCGGGCGATTCGAAGCTCCTCGCCAGATTCCTCGGCAAGGGCGCCGGCTTGCGCGGGGTGCTCGCGACGGCCCAGCCATGCAAGTTCAGACCCAAACGCAAAGACGTGGACGCGCGGATCGTGGACCGCCGCGCGGCGATTGAAGTGCTGAAGCGGCTGCGGAGGCAGAGGGAGACGCAAACGCGCTGAGGCACAGAGGCCCTCGAGTCAGCATTCGAGCGAATACGAATCCTCGCAGACCGTCAGCCGTCTCACGCCGCGATGCGCCTCATAGGTCTCGTGCATCTCCTCGATGGAGTCGAAGAAGCCGATGATGTACACCGCACCAAACGACTCGCCCTTCTTGATCGGATAGCCGCCGATCTCGGTGATGAAGCACACGTATCCGCGCTGATGGCACCACGCCTCCCAGATCATGGACGGGTCGAGCGCGAGACCGGCCAGCCACGGGCCGACGCTCGTCTTGTACGCGCGGATGACGCTCTCCGCCGCGCCGTGCTTCGGGCGCTGGTACGTGAACTTGTCGTCGGGCGTGAAGTTGTCGAGGAACTCGCTCGACGGGATGCGGCCGTGATAGCTGAGATAGATCTCGTCGAACGTGTCGCCCGCGGCGTGCTTGAGGTGTCCCGGGAAGTCGATGCGCAGCAGCAGTTGCTCCGCGTCGTTCGCGCTCGTGACCACGTCGGTCGCATAGAAGTAGCGCTTGCCTCGCGGGAAGACCAGCACCTGCTCCCAGCGAGAGCCAGGCTCGTACCCGAGCGTCGCGACGCGCCAGTCCCAGTGCTGCTTCACCGCGACGAAGTCGGGACCAGTGACCGTCTCCATGGGCAGCTTCTTCGCCTGCGTGCAAATCTGCGGCAACTCGACGAAGTGCTTCTCGATCGCGCCGTGCACGGAGACATCGAGGTTGTACTGTTGGTCCCGCGGCAGTTCGCCCTCTCGCGGATGCCGCCACGGCTGCATGAGAAAATCGACAATGTCCAGCCCATGCCCAAGGTCGACCGCGCCTGTGCGCTTGTCGCGGAACGTGCCGCCCTGCACGCCGCTCACGTAGCCTTCGGGACACACGACCGCGGAGTACTGGTCCGTGTCGATGTGGGCAAAACCATTCCGGATCTCCACATTGGCGTAGCGCTCGGGCATCGAAATCGTCTCCATGATGCAAGATATAGGCTGGGCGATCCTGCAAGACGCTGTCAGACCGCACAATCGAGCGCGTCTATTCGTAAGACCGTGCCACGAGCGCGCCCGATGCCTGCACGGTCTTACGGAAGGCCGCACTTCGCGCGAACGGAACCACAGCATGTTGGCGATGTGTGCGCCGCGAGGCGGCGAGGCTCGTAGTAGGGCGATTTATCGCCCGTTTTTCCAGAGCGGCCGACGGGCGAAGCGACATGTGCGCCGCACGGCGGAAATCGTCCTATCACGAACAGCGTGGGGGGCAGGCTCGGTCTGTGGTAATATGAAGGCCAGCGACGCGAAGCCGGCCGGCTTCTGCGCTCGCACTTCCTCGGCGGTCGGGTCGCCGAGGCATTGAGATCGCCCCGGTCCCCACAGCGGGAACGGGCCATTATTGGCTCCATTGCCACCGGTGTCAACGAGGCGCCCGATGAAACCTGTCCGCGCCGCTGAGAGGTCCGCACGGAGAAAGATCATGCGCCTGCCGCGATTCTGCCGCCTTCTTGTCATGACGTTCGCATTGTGCCAATCCGCGCGATGCGCGGCGCCCCAGTTCCTCGGCAAGTCCTATCGCTTCGAGTCCGCCACCGCGCTCGACGCCCGCGAACGCGCAGACGACCGGTTCCAATCTCCACTTCGCAGCCGGCCCGAGTTCCGCGACGGCATTCTCTATCGCAACGGCCGGCCGTGGTTCCTCGTGGGCTCGCAAATCGGGGCCGGGCAGTGGAACCAGAAGCTCATGTTGCTGCCGCGGGTGATGGGCGACAACTACGTGACCATCGCCGCGTCGCCGACGCGACACTTCTACCCGCGTTTGGAAAAAGGCCAACTCGTGCTCGCGTGGGAGCGCGTCCCGTTCGTCAAGTCGATGGCGAACCAGGCCGCGCGCAACCGCTTGTGCGTCTACCTCGACATGGGCGGCGGGGTGGCAAGAAACATGGCCGGCGTCGTGCAGCGCCTGCGCCAATACAAACTGCCCGGCGCACAAGACTGGCTCGACCTGTGCAGTGAATACTACGGCCACTTCTATCCCATCGACGTCAACTCCGAGTTGGGGCAGCAGTTCTACCTCAACGCGTTCGCTTCCTACTTGCGCTACTTCAAGGACGCGGACATCCCCATCGTGGGAGTCGAGTTGCGCAACGAACTCGCGGTGTACGCGTTCACGCCGCAGGCGCTGGCGAGCTTCCGCGAATACCTGCGCAAGAAATACGGCGACCTGAAGACGCTCAACCGGGTGTGCCGCACGCGCTTCGACTCGTTCGACGCGGCCGTCCCGCC
>JAJRTI010000074.1 GCA_024278415.1 Planctomycetota bacterium
CGAGCCGGCGCAGGCGCGTGAACTTGCCGCCGGTGTTGGCCCAGTACGAGTATTGCCCGGTCTGAGGCGCCTCGCGGCACACGTTGAAGCCCCACGCGTCGCCGGGCTTGGGCGCGCCGCCAAGGTCGCTGAACGGGATGCGCATCTCGACCGTCCACGCCTGCGCCTCGACCGCGGTCTTGACCGTCCATGAGCCGTTCCAGGCGAGGCCGCGGCCCTCCTCGCCGCCGGGGAGGGCCATGTCCATCTGGCTTCCGATGGAGTTGGCCACAAATTGGTAGCACTGCGTGTGCGTCTGCCCCGGGTCCACGAACACCTCGAAGCAGTCGTCGCGCCACACGTCGGCGTCGCGCGCGGTCTCGGTCGCCTTGAGCTTGCTCGTGTCCCGGCAATGGAGCCGCGCGGCGACGTAGAGCGCGTCGGCATCGTAGGTGACCCACGCCTCGGTCGGGTCGGACACCGGCTTGCCGGTTCTGTAGTCCACGAAGTTCGTCAGCCGCGTCGCCTGCTTCCACGCCGCGTCGTCGAGCTTGCCATCGAGCGTCGGAGGCGTGGGAGTGGGCGCGACGAACGCGTGCTGATCGGGCGTGAGGAACACGCGGCGCCCAGCCTCGAGCAACTCGACGTGGTCGAGGGCGAAGTCCAGGGTGCCGGCGCCGGTCACGTACATGCGCACGAGCCGGGACGCGTAGAGCTTCTTCTTGCCGCGGTTCCAGGCGCGGGCGAGCGGGTACGTGTGCTGCTGCCACTCAGTAGTGATCATGGGGAAAGGGAGGGAGTACGTGCTGTGCTTCTTCTCGTCAGTCACGAACACGAGCGTTGCGTTGGTATCGGCTTGCCCGGCCTTGGCCCAGAAGCGCACGCGGTCGAAACGGCGCCGCCTCCACGCTCCGCCTGGGGGAATAGGCGGGCTGATGGCATTGCCGCCCCGAAGGCCGCGGAAGCGCACCACGATCGCGCCGGCGCCGACCTTGGCTTGGGGCGCGGCCACGACGGCCATCTTGCCGGAGCCGTACACGTTGGTGCGCCAGCCCTCGTTGCCGCGCTCGAAGTCGAAGAGCAGGTGCGCCCCCACGGGCTGGTCGGCCGCGAGGAGGCCAGCGGCCCGGCGGCCCACGCCGCCGAGGCCGATCCCAACGAGCAGGGTGATGGACAAGGCATTGATTCGTTTCATCGCTTTCTCCTCATGCCGCGTGTCGGACGCTCAGCCCAGAGGTGCTACGGTACACATTCGTTTCCATCGGCTCAAGTCGGCGTTCGAGCCATGCGAAAACCGAGCGCGTACAGCCGAACACCCGTTCATGTGCCCCGTGGCCGCATGGAGATCGCGGCCGCCGCCCTACCATTCTGTGGCCGACCGCGTCAGCGCGATCAGCCACGCGGCCTCCCGCACGAACCGCTCGTCCGTGTAGCTCTGCTTGTGCTCCCGCCGAATGCCCGCGGCGGCCGTCTGCGAGGCCGAGTACGAATCCTCCACCTTGTCATAGCTCCCCGATGCGCGGCACAGCGAGTCGTCGAAGACGGCCTCCGGGAACCGCTTGGCCAGCAGCGCGGCGAGCGTCTCGAAGTTGCGCCAACTCGACATGCTCATGCCGCCGCCCAGACAGGCGTAGTTGAACTCGTGCTGTGCGATGCGCAGCACCCGCGGCCCGGCCACGAACAGGTGCAGCACGAACGACGTCTCCCGCTTGCGTGTCGATTCCGATCGGCTGCTCGTGAGGATCGCGCCGTGCCGGCGCCCGTCGACCGACCGCAGGGTCCGCACCCGCACGCGCGCCTTGACGATGGCCTTGCCGTCGCCGTATGGCGCCACGACCAGTTCGTCTTCCGCGCTCACGAACTTCGCGTCCTTCGAGTCGAGCCGGCAGGCGACCACGTCGAACCGCGGCGGCGGGTGCACGATCTGGCCATGGGTGAGACAACGCGTGCGCACGCCGGCCGCGTCGAGCGCGATCTGCAACTCCACCGCGTCCGCGCGGTTGGCCGCGGCCACAAGGATCTGCGGCAGCGGCGCGGCGAGCTTGAGCTTGGCGTCGTACCGCGACAGCCCGAGCGCGCGGGCCAGGCATGCCGCGGCCTCCTCGCCCGGCTCCACGGGCGGCGCGGTCACCACGTAGTACAGTTTATGGTCGACGCTCATGTTGAGGCCTGGTCCATCTGGACCTGCAACGCGTGGAGCTTCCTCTTGGCCAGCTCCTCCCTCAGCACCCGAATGCGCTCCTCCAACAGCGAAATGTTCCGGTCCACCCGCTGCGCGCGCTCGGCCAGTTTGAGCAACGGGTAGAGATCGTGCTCCATCGACAACCACGTCTCCATGCGGTCGCGATGGAACAGGAGCCGCCGGTGCTTCGCGACCGCGGCCTCGTACATGTTTCTCACGGCTTGCTGCGAGGAGTGCGCGAAGCGCGCCTGCTGGACCGTCTCTTGCGTGATGGGTGGAAGGATGCGCATGGGAACTAGTGGGCAGTTACCAGTGGCCAGCGGCCAGTGCCATCAACTTAGGGTGCAGGTCTGAACGTACGTAGTAAACTGGGCGTTCATTCCCGTGGTGCGCCGGCGCAGAATGCACATGCGCCGAAGGCGCATCACAACATAGCCCAGTGCAAGCTCGTTCGGTCGCGCCAGCGGGCGAACGA